>CAJODF010000008.1 GCA_905233555.1 uncultured Prevotella sp.
CGGCCTCCTTGCGCTCTGCCTGAAACACCTCCTCACAATTCTCATTGAAGACATCCAAGAAACGCAAGTTGGGATTGCCTTCATAATATCCGCTATAGGAATAGTGGTCACAATTCTCAGCTTTAATCAGGTTCCAGTCGCCTCGGCGCAGAAACTTTTTGTCTTCATGACTCATCATCACGCCTTGATATTCATATTTTTTAGTTATCTCGGCGGTATAATGCTCGCGCTCCTGCTCCTGAATCCAGACGAGGGCGGGAATCATGCTGCACAGAGAAGCCAGCCAGATGACAATCCAAAGCACACGCTGTCCGATGCCCATCGGCTGTACCTTGCCAGCCTTGGAGAACAGCATGTGGGCAATGGCATAGAGAGGAATGGCCAGCGTCAGTACCAGCCCCACGATGAAGACAATCACAATCCAGGGATGGACGCTAATCAGTTCCGACAGGTTCAGATCATCGATATCGAAGGGCAGAGTCATCCTCACCGACGGAACGGTAAAGACGACAACCAACGATACGATGATCAACAACAGACAGACTAGCAACACCACCCCTACTATCGCAGCAATAGCCACGAAGAAGGCAGCGAGAATAGAAAAGATCACGGAAAAGACAGAGCCCAGACACCCCCTTCGAGGCTGTGTGGGCTGATTATCCTCCACCACCACATCGGCCAGGCTCTGGGGCGTCACCTCTTTACCTTCCATCTCCAAAACCTGCCTGGGCGTATCGGCCACGGGGATGGCAATGGCCAGCACGAAGTAGAAGATGATAAAGGCAATATTGACGTGGAGGAAGAATCCGAAGCTAAACCAGATGCCGAACAGGGGGAACAGGAAGTTGGAGGCCAGTATCAACATGGCGTAGCCGATGCGCCACCAGGTGACGTCAGAGCCTGTATAGGCCGCAATGCCCGAGAGCACACCTGCCACCATCTTGTCGTTGGGGTTGCGGTAGAGCCGTTTTCCGGCAGTCCTCGCACGGAAACTGTCCTTGATGCCCTGGGCGGCCGTTTGGAACGAGTCATACTTATGTCCGCCGTTCTCGCTGTCGTTCGTTTCTTCCTCGCCCTTGAGTTCCTCGGGCTTGCCGATACGAGTGATGATATCCTTCACGTGCTCGATGGTGATGGCCTCGATGCCTTGCTGTTTCAGTTCTGCAAACAACTCTGCGATACGGGCCTCGATGTCGTTGACTATTTCCTCGCCGCCCTCTTCGCGTCCGAACGACTGCCGTAGCGACTCGATATATTGCTGCAGCAGTTCGTAGGCATCCTCGTCAATCTGGAAGAGGCGCCCGCACAGGTTGATGGTAATGTTCTTCTTCATATTTTTACTTTTTTACCTTTTTACCTTTTTAATTTTTCACTTCTCACTTTTCACTTCTCACTTTTCACTTCTAACAGTTGTGGTGTGATGTTTTTGAGATAATTGATGGTGTTGTCGAGTTCGTTCCAGGCTGTGTCGAGCCCATCAAGGAACTGTTCCCCCTCTTTGCTGAGGGCATAGTACTTGCGGGGAGGCCCCTGCGTCGATTCCTGCCACTCGTATTGCAGCAGCCCGTCGTTCTTCAGTCGGGTCAGTAGCGGGTAGAGCGTTCCCTCCACCACGAGCAGTTCCGCATTCTTCAGTTGTTGGATGATGTCACTGGCGTACGAAGGCCGGTGCTTCAGGAGCAGTAGCACGCAGTACTCCAGCATCCCTTTCCGCATCTGTGACTTTGCATTCTCGATATTCATATTCTTTGCATCTTATATGATTCTGGGTGCAAAGATAAGAAAAAACCTAGTACCTTGCAATACAAAGTACTAAGTTTTTGCCAAGAATTATATCTATTTAACAATTGAGCCCTATTCCGCGCCCTTATTTCGTCTTGAACATCACGTTCTCCTTACTCGTCAGGTAGCGGGCGTAGAGGGGTCTCCCTATCTCGTCCTCCGTCCACTCGTGCAGGAAGGCGTTGGGCGTCATGCGTATCATCAGGCTCTTGATGCCCTCCTTAAACAGCTCTGCCTGTGCCGGCGAGATCATCAGCCTGGCCGTCGAGTTAAACCTGTCGGCGAACCCGTGCCCTGCATCCGAGTCGATCATCTTGTTGTCGTTGACGACCTTTCCCGTCAGCGTGACGACGGAATCATTCATAAACTTAATCACCACGTAGGCGTCAGGCAGGATCTGGTTCGAACGCGAAAACGTCTGGATAGTAAAAACGGCCGACTCCGCCTTCGCCTCGATGTCCATATTCAGTTTGGTCTTCGGGTCCTCGCTGAAATGCACCTGGGCCCTGGCCCCTATCCCACTCGCCAGCATCACCGCCAGCATAAATAATTTGTACTTCATATCTTTTATTTATTAATAAGGTTTATTCTCATTTCGACGGTGCAAAGATAATCAATGTCGCCCATCCGTCCAAGGTTTTTTCCCTAAATGTCGATAGGAAAATCCCTAAAGTATTCAAGTATTCATGTATTCAACTAGGACAAGAAGGTTTTTGAATTTTATTTTTCCATATGGGGATGATTTCGTCAGACCTCCTGATGGGATTGAAGAGATTATAGGTTAAATTTATATTAAATTATATTATTAATATTATATATATTACAATATATATAATATTAAATGAATTTATTCGATGGAAAGTAAAAAACCTTCCTGTCCTAGTTGAATACATGAATATTTGAATACATTGCCCTCCGAAATGGCATTTTGGAGTCCGCTTGAAGCGGAATGGGAGTCCCCTTCAAGCAGACTGGCAGGGAGGTACAGGGGGGAGTGAGTTTATTTAATTAATGTGGTGTCGCGGAGCATATCCCACTTGCGCTGGTACTCTTCTTCCTTCTCGCGCATGGCCTTCTGGTGCTTCTTGCGGCGGGAGCGCTTTTTTATAGCCTTGCCGACGGTCTTGTCGAAGAGCCAGCCTGCGAGGGCCAGCACGTTGGGGCCTGCCGGAACCGCCTGAGGCAGTTGGTTGAGCAACGTTTGCTCTGCCGAGGGCTTCAGAATGTTCGCCATCCGCTCGTCGAAACGGCGACGGCCCCAGATGATGACTTCGCCCAGGGCGTTGGACACAGGCAGCAGCCAGACGGTGTCGCCTTGCAGTTCGGACGAGAGGATGTAACGCTGTTCGAAGTGGGGATGACGGAAGGTGAGGCGGCTGAAGCTGTCGGGCACGAGGAAGGTGCCGTCCCAGGCGGTCTGGAGGTTGTGGCCCTCGGGGGTATAGACCTGCACATCTCGCACGGGCATCTTCAAGTCGGCATCGACGACAACCATCCGGCGACGGGCCGACTCGGAGGCCAGTCCTAAAGCCATCGGTAATATGAGTGCTAACAATGGTTTCATTCTCGGGTGCAAAAATACGGCTTTTACTGTATAAATGTACACATAGTAACCTTATAATATCTTATAGATATATAAATTAAAACAAGATTAATTCTTTTTCATTTAAATTTGGTTATTTCAAATATTATTCGTATCTTTGCACAATACTAATTTAAAAGGGGAGAAAAAGATGAAAAAAGTATTTGATTTTGTTGTCGGCCTGCAGTTTGTTTGCTGCCTGACATTGTTGACTGCGTGTCATAGTGAGGCGGATGTCCCCGTAGTGAATCCTGATGACGGATGGACGGAAGCGGAGAGGGAATATGCAAAATCCGTGATAGGCGTGTGGACGAACTTCAACAAAGAGACAGAGGCCCTTGAGGAGTCCTACTTCCTCTACGAGGTACGGGAGGGAGGCATCTTCGACGCTTATATGGTTTCGGGCAACGGCGACCCGAAGGCGAAGTATCAGACACTCTCATTGTCGGGTACGTGGGAACCCGTCCTCGGCATTGAAGACCGGTGTGGTGGTGATGGACTTCGCCGGTATAGACATCCTGGTTGATGGCTTGTACTTCACCAGAGGTATCGACCTACCTACCAATGTAGTTGAAAACAATAATCATCTTAAAACCAATTAACTGTGTATATACGAATTATGACAATGGCCACACTGCTGGCCGCAAATATGCACCTGAGTGCACAGGACCTGGAGAAGAACTATAAGGACACGAGCAGCGGCAACCCGATCAGCGGCAGCGTGTTCTGTGCCGACCCGACGGCGCTGGACTATAAAGGACGCCTGTACGTGTATGGCTCGAACGACCACCAGGAATTCATTAAAAACGGAAAGAAAGGAAGCAACACTTACGGTGCAATCAAGTCGATCGTGGTCTTCTCGACGGACGACATGGTGAACTGGACGTTCCACGGGACCATCGACGTAGGTAAACTCTGTTCCTCGTGGGGATGGCGCTTTGGCAACTCATGGGCCCCCTCCGTGACGTGGCGCACGACAGCCGACGGCAAGGAGGAGTTCTTCCTCTATTTTGCCAACGGTGCCAGCAACGTGGGTGTCTTGAAGGCCAATTCGCCTCTCGGGCCTTGGAAGTCGCCACTGAGCAAACCGATGATCGATGGGGACACCCCTGGCGTGAGTCCCTGTAAGTGGTGTTTCGACCCGGGTGTGGTGATCGACAATAACGGCGTGGGATGGGTGACCTTCGGTGGTGGTGCACGCAACGAGAACAGCAGCAAGAGTACCAACCTGCAGCCCAACAACGCCTGTATCATCAAGTTGGAGGACGATATGATCCATCTGGACAGCAAGGCCATCAAGATTCCTGCCCCCTATCATTTCGAGGCCAACGAGATGAATATCATCAACGGCAAGTATGTCTATATCTACTGCACCCATTTCGGCGCACACGACATGTGGGAGACCTACGACAAGCGTGGCAGTTATTCTGCCCCTGGCGGCGGTGTGATGTGCTATATGGTGGGCGACGATCCGATGCACCCCGAGGATTGGGAGTATAAAGGCGAGTTCGGCCCCCACCCCGGTACGTCGGGCAACAACCACTCGCACCTGCATAAGTTCCAGGGCGAGTACTATCATATCTACCACTCCGGCGCCCTGTTGGAGGCGATGAAGAGTGCCAAGGCTACCAACGGCGGCGACTACCGCTCCATCTGCGTGAACAAGGCGACTGTCAATGAGGAGACACAGAAGATCAACCGCGTGACGCTGAACAACTCCGGTGTGTCGGCAATCAAGAACCTAGACCCCTATGCCCTGCAGCAGGCCGAGACGATGGCCACCTGTGGCGGCGTGATGTATGAGGACTTCAGGAACGTCGAGCCGAACACGAAGGTCAGTTCATTGAGTAATGATGCTTCCGAGAATATGTACGTGAAGATGAAGGCAGGTGCCTGGACGATGGTACGCAATGCCAGCTTTGGCGATGAGGGTGCCAGGTCGTTTATGTTCCGTATTCAGGGAACGGGCAAACTGGAGATTCGTTTCAGGAAGTTCGACGACCCCGTGGCTGAGATGGAGTTCTCTGCTGACGACTGGGAGGACAAGGTGATCAGCGTTGACCCCGCGGTGTTCAAGGGCAAGCGCAACCTGTACTTCGTGTTTACGGAGGCCAAGAAGGTGCAGTTTGATGCCTGGAACTTCTCGCACGAGGATGCCAGCGGCATCGTTCCCATCCGCATAGCCGAGGGAGAGCCGAAGGCACTGTTCGACCTGAACGGACACCGCCTGACTGACGGCACCCCGTATCGTGGTGTCGTCATCGAGCAGTATCAAGATGCCAGTGGAAAGATGCGGAGCCGCAAACGGGTGTCAGCGGATCCTGTCCATTGAACGAACAAGTCGCTCATCAGCCCGGATGGCTCGCATGGCCATCAGATAGAGGATGAGCGCAACAGCAGGAAGGACGGCAGGCCACTCCGGACGGAAGTTAACCACGCCCCATGATTTATCGCCTACCGTCTGTCCTAGGACGAAATAGCAGATATACCAACCGACGACCAGCAAGGCGTTGAGTCCGCAGAAGAGGGCTTGCGTCTTGCGGTTGTGGTATAAGAAGATGGTATAGCAGGCTATCACGGCTGTGGGCAGCAGGATGGCCATCAGCGGCCAGGTGTCGAAGTGGTGCTTGCCGAGGGCGTCGGTAAACCACAGGTTATAGACACGGGCCACCTCCAGTCCGGCTGCACGGAACGAACCGATCTGCATAGAAAGACACATGACGGTCAGTATGATGGCCGCCATGAGATAAAGAGTCTGTTTACGCTGTATCATTGCGAATGACTAGTCCTGATTCATATTGTCACGCTGGGGGTCACGCCAATAGACCTTGTCCTCGACAAACTCCTGAGTGGCCAGCAGAGAGGGCTTCGGCAGTTTCTCGTAGTAGCGTGAGATTTCTATCTGTTCACGGTTCTCGAAGACTTCCTCCAGAGAATCGTTGTAGGATGCGAACTCAGCCAGTTTCTTCGACAGGTCTTCCTTGATCTGCACGCTGATCTGGTTGGCACGCTTGGCGATGATGGCAACACTCTCGTAGATATTCTCGGTATCCTTGCAGAGGTCCATAATGTTACGGGTCACGGTATTAACCGGTGCTTTTGATTTCTTGTAATCCATCTTTATATTTACAATTTGACAATTGACAATTTACAATTTATATTTAGTCTTTGATGACTTTCTTGCATTTGGTGATGTACTTCTCAGCCAATGAGACATTCTTCGAGTCGGGATACTCATTGAGGAAGCCGTAGCACTCATCCTCGGCATCACGATAGCGGTCGAGACGCCTCTCTTGGGTGGAGTTCTCGGCCAACTGGAACTTGCTCTTCATGATGAGCAGGGCAAAGTCCTCGCGCCAACGGGAGTAGGGATACTGCTTGAGGGCGTTCTGGGCTGTGATGATACAAGAGGTGTAGTTGCTCTCGTCGTTCTTGTTGATATTGCCGAAATAGCCGCCGAGATTATAGTAGAGTTCGGCAGAGAGCAGTTCCTTCACTACCAGTTTGTCCTGCAACTCATAGAGACGATCCTGTGCTACCGGACGCAGTTTGGAGTCGGGATAGAGGTCGAGGAACTGCTGGTAGGCATTCATGGCGCCGATGGTAGGCGACTGATCGAGACGGGGCTCCGGAGAACCCTCATAGAGTGTCTGACCCACGTAGAAGGATGCTGATTCGGCATAGATACCTCGCGGATAGCGGCTAATATATTTCTTGAAGGTGGCAGAAGCAGCCTCATAGTCGCGATTGCAATACTGGGCCATTGCCAGCATATAGAGGCTTTCCTGATCCTCCTCAGAACCTTTCTTGATAGTAATGATTTCCTCCAAGAGGGTCGCTGCTTGCTGGAACTTACCCATCGCAAAGGCCTCCTTGGCGTATTCGTATCTGTAGTCGTTGTCAGTCGATTTATAGACCTTACCGAATTCTCCTGCGCAACTGCACAGAAGTAACGTCATACACGTACCTATTAAAAGACTTTTCTTCATTTCGGGGTGCAAAGTTACGACTTTTCGGCAAAATAACAAAGGATTTTAATAAAATTATGAATTGGGAATTATGAATTATGAATTATTTTCGTATCTTTGCAATTTGTTATGAGTAATTTTATACTGACATCGCCCTATCAGCCTACGGGCGACCAGCCTGAAGCCATCAGGGAACTGACGGACGGCCTGCGACGTGGAGACAAGTCGCAGGTACTGTTGGGGGTAACGGGTTCTGGTAAGACGTTTACGATGGCAAATGTCATCGCCAACGTCAACCGCCCTACCCTCATCCTGAGTCATAACAAGACCCTAGCCGCCCAACTCTACGACGAGATGAGAGGTTTCTTCCCTCAGAATGCCATCGAGTATTATGTCAGTTATTATGACTACTACCAACCAGAGGCATATCTCCCATCGACAGACACCTATATAGAGAAAGATTTGGCTATCAATCAGGAAATAGACCGGTTAAGACTATCAGCGGTATCTAACTTATTATCAGGTAGAAATGATGTTGTCGTTGTATCATCGGTTTCATGTATCTATGGTATGGGTAGTCCTGTGGCCTTGCAGGAAAACGTGATTGAACTGCACGTAGGACAGAAACTCGACCGCAACGCTTTGTTAAGAAATCTCGTCTCCTCCCTGTATATCCGCAACGACATCGACCTGCAACGAGGCAACTTCCGAGTGAAGGGCGACACGGTGGATATTGCGATGGCCTACAGCGAGGTGGTGCTGCGTGTCACCTTCTGGGACGACGAGATCGATTCGCTGGAAGAAGTGGATGCCATCACCTTCGATCGTCTGGCCCGTTTCGAGGAGTATAAACTCTACCCTGCCAACCTCTTTATGACATCGCAGGAACAGACCAATATCGCCATCCATAACATACAGGACGACCTGGTGCAGCAGATAGCCTACTTCGAGGAACTGGGCGACGGCATCAAGGCCCAACGCATCAAGGAACGGGTGGAATACGATATGGAGATGATCAAGGAACTGGGGCACTGCTCAGGCATTGAGAACTATAGCCGTTACTTCGACGGACGTAAGGCAGGCGAAAGGCCGTACTGTCTGTTGGACTTCTTCCCAGAGGATTACCTGCTGATTATCGACGAGAGCCATGTGAGTGTGCCTCAGATCAATGCGATGTACGGTGGTGACAGAGCCCGTAAGACCAATCTCGTAGAGTACGGATTCCGTTTGCCGGCAGCATTTGACAATCGTCCGCTGACGTTTGAGGAGTTCCACGAGATGATCAATCAAGTGATCTACGTCAGTGCGACGCCAGCCGACTACGAACTGGCTGAGGCAGAGGGCGTTGTGGTGGAACAGGTGATTCGTCCGACGGGTCTGTTGGACCCCGAGATCGAGGTGCGCAAGAGCGAGAACCAGATTGACGACCTGATGGACGAGATCCTGACGCGCAGTCACCGTGGGGAGCGAGTGCTGGTAACGACCCTCACAAAGCGTATGGCTGAGGAACTGACGGAATACTTGGTAAGCCACGATATCAACACCGCCTATATCCACAGCGATGTGGCGACGCTCGACAGAGTGAAGATCCTGTCGGACTTGCGGCAGGGCGTCTATACCGTATTGGTAGGCGTGAATCTGCTCCGTGAGGGACTCGACCTGCCCGAAGTATCACTGGTGGCCATCCTCGATGCAGACAAAGAGGGTTTCTTGCGCAGTCACCGTAGTCTGACGCAGACGGCTGGACGTGCTGCCCGAAACGTGAACGGCAAGGTAATTATGTATGCTGACACCATCACCGCCTCCATGCAACTGACCATCGACGAGACCCTGCGCCGACGCACGAAACAGATGCACTACAACGAGGAGCACCACATCACGCCCAAGCAGATTGTCAAGAACCTGAGTCTAAGCAACTTACAGAAGGAGAACCGTGCCGACACGAAGGAACTGATGCGTGGTATCGGTATGGCGGCAGAAAGCGGCAGCACAGGTAGTACGACCACCGCCGACCCGATTATCGAGCACATGACCCGACCACAGGTGGAGAAGTTGATTGCCGAGACAACCCGTAAGATGAAAGAGGCCGCCAAGCAACTCGACTTCCTGCAGGCCGCCCAATATCGTGATGAGATCATCCGCCTGCAATCGTTAATAAATGTAGAGCGGTAGCAAATTCTTCACTTTTCACTTTTCACTTTTCACTTTTATTTGTACCTTTGCACCCAATAATAATAAAACAGTAAAGATGAAAAAGTTATTTATAGCCCTGCTGATGGCACTTCCCATGATGGCCTCAGCGCAAGATAACACTTGGGAAAGAGTAGAACAGGAACCTGTCTCGAAAGAGAATAAAGACGCCAAATATCTGGTGGAGAATGCCGTACCCGTCGTGGATGGGAAAGTGTGTTGGGAAACCACTATTCAGGCGCCGGGCAAGTCGGCTCAGCAGATTTTCGATATCCTGCTGGCTCAGTTGGAGAAGATGACGAAGGAGCCCAACCAGATAGAAGACCGAAGCAAGGTGGCCGTGAAGGATGTAGAGAAGCATCAGTTGGGTGCCGTCTTCCGCGAGTGGCTCGTTTTCAAGAGTACGGCTCTTGTGCTCGACGAGACCCAGTTTAACTTCACTCTTACAGTCGAATGTTCCGATGGCCAGGCAAAGGTTACGATGACACGCATCTCCTACCTCTACGATGTGGAGCGCACTCCAGAGCACTATGTGGCTGAGGAGTGGATCACCGACAAATACTGCGTGAACAAGAAGCACACCAAACTCCTGCCCCGCTCAGGTAAGTTCCGTCGTAAGACCATCGACCGTAAGGACTTCATCTTCAATAAGTTCAACTCGCTTCTTAACGACCAGAAATGAATAAAGACAAGATACGCAACTGTCTGAACCTTATCTTTATGATTGGAGCCGTCGTCGGCGTAATCTGGTATCTCACCAAGGACAGGACCGTTGGTACATACATCATCCTGATTTCCATGTGCTTCAAGATTGCCGAGTCGTCTTTGCGCATGATCAAGTAAATGGAGAATTGAGATTTGAGAACCGCGAATTATCATAAGGTAACAACCATGTGGATGCTAAGAGTGGTAGGAATACTTATCACTTATCACTTATCACTTATCACTACTTCCGCCCAAGACACCCGTACCTTCAATCAAGTGGATGAAACAGGAAACATCACCCAGCGCTTTGATAACGGCGGTAACGACAATTTCAACAAGCACAACAACGATACCACCAAGAACAAGGAGATACCCAAAGGTCACTACTCATGGACTATCGATAGGAAGTTTGGCGACGTCATTCCCGCCACCAACGATACCCTACACCATCTGTATGTGAACACTACCTTAAACTCAGGCTTCTACGGTGAGTACAACACCCTCGGTAATAACTATACGGCCCGTCAGAATCGTATCTTCATCGATCGTCGCGAGAACAGTTCGTTCATCTTTACCGACCCCTACAGTTTCTTCTTCAAGCAACCCGACGAGTTCCTCTTCATGAACACGCTCTCGCCCTATACGCGTTTCAATTATGACAACTGTGGCGATAAACAGAACGGTGAAGACCGCCTCGGTGCCAAGTTTGCCGTCAATGCGAACAAACGGCTGGGTTTCGGCTTCGACCTGAACTACGACTATGCCCGTGGCTATTTCAGTAACCAGAGTGTGTCGCATTTCAACGGCACCCTCTTCGGCTCGTATATCGGCGACCGCTACCAGATGCACGTCCTGCTCACTGCCAATCACCAGAAGGCAACAGAAAATGGCGGTATCACCGATGACGAGTACATCAAGCATCCCGAATCCTATCAGGACAGTTATGAAGAGAATGAGATTCCGACGATACTCAGTCAGAACTGGAACCGCAACGACAACCAACACGTCTTCTTCAGTCACCGTTACAACGTAGGTTTCTACCGCAAGGTGAAGATGACCGAAGAGGAACTGAAGGCCCGTAAGTTTGCGGAAGAGGCGAAGAAAGACAAGGAGAAGGAAAAGGAAAAGCAGGACGGGCTGCTGAAGGGTCGCGACGGGAAATCAGCAGTTCCGCAAGGTCGTCCGGAAGGTGCTGCCATTATCGGCAGTGAACCGAAAGCCAAGACAGACTCTCTGGCTGCAGCCGTCGATACTACCCGAATCCAGGTAGCAGGTCAGGCTGCTATCGACAGTCTGAAACGTGAGCAGGCCATGCAGGACTCCATCGATGCCACGATGAAGAAGGAGTACGTACCCGTGACCAGTTTCATCCACACGCTGGAACTGCACAACTACACACGTACCTATATGGCATATAGTACGCCTAAGGACTATTATCTGAACGACAAATACTACCATCGGGGTGAAGGACAGAAATACAGCAACGACTCCATTTACGACGAGACGACGCACTTCCAGATCAAGAACACCTTAGGCATTGCCCTGCTCGAAGGCTTCAACAAATACATGAAGGCTGGTCTGAAAGGATTCGTCACTCACGAACATCGTAAATACAAGATGCCAGATCTTGTGGAGAATACCGACTCAGCCTACCAGCGTTCGTGGAGTGAAAACAATATCAGCGTAGGCGGACTGATCAACAAGACGCAGGGTCATACCCTCCATTTCAAGGCGCAGGCTGAAGCATGGGTGGTAGGAGAAGATGCCGGACAATTGAAACTCGACTTCAGTACCGACCTGAACTTCCCACTCTTCGGCGACACCGTCCGTCTGGCTGCCAACGCCTATTTCCACCGACTGAACCCCACCTTCTACCAACGGAAATACCACTCCAAGTATATCTGGTGGGATCGCGATGACCTGTCGATGGAGACACGTACCCGTCTTGAGGGTCTCTTCTCCTACGAGAAGACTGATACGAAACTGCGAGTGGCTGTGGAAGAGATACAGAACTACACGTATTTCGGCATGAGTTATGACGCAACGACAGAAGCCCGCACCAATATGACAGCAGGCGTCTATCAGGAGTCAGGCAACATCAACATCCTTACTGCTCAGTTGTATCAGAATTTCCGTCTGGGACCCATCAACTGGGAGAATATCGTGACCTATCAGAACGCCAGCAACAAAGAGGCAATCCCCCTACCCGCCTGGAACATCTTCTCCAACCTCTACCTGAAGTTCAGGATTGCCAAGGTGCTCGACGTGGAACTCGGTGCCGATGCCACCTACTTTACGAAATACGAGGCACCAGACTTCTGTCCGATGATCAACCAATTTGCCGTACAGCAGAACAGTGACAGTCGGGTGGAACTGGGCGGCTATCCCTTCCTCGATGTCTATGCCAACCTAAGACTGAAAGGTGTACGCTTCTTCATCATGATGACGAATGTGCTGGACGGCAAAGCCAACCACATGAAATTCCTCGCTCCCCACTACCCCGTCAACGGTAGTGTCATCCATTTCGGTGTTTCATGGCCGTTCTTTAATTAAACCAGCAACAGCCCGACGGTTACGCAAAGGCCGTAGATGAAGATATTCCGTGCCGTTTCTCCCAAACAGAGATTCAATGCTTTTCCCTTGTCGATGCGCTTGATCTTCAGATAGGTAAACACATGGAGAATGAAATAGATGAACGGCAGAAAGAAAGCCAAGGGATGACCGTTCATCCAGAAGGTTCCACCTAAGATCATGGCGCCCACGCCTACACCCAGATAGAGTTGTAACCCTGCCTTTGCCCCTAAGCGCACGATGATGGTGTTCTTGCCAGCCTCCTCGTCAGTCTCGCGATCACGGAAGTTATTTACAATCAGCAGGGCATCGATCACCAGTCCGCAGGCCAGTGAAGCAAGGAACACCTCCCAAGTCACTGTATGCAACTGCAGGTAATAAGAAATACACACAGGCACGATGCCAAAGAACACCAGCACCAGCAGGTCGCCAAGTCCCAGATAGGAGAAGTGGGTGGTATAGAGGAAACAGAACACCACACAGACGATTCCGACGAGAATCATCTCCAGTCCGCCATACCAGACTAAGGGTAGTCCGATGATACAAGCCAGACAGGTGGTCAGGGCGATGGCCCGCTTCATCGAGTTGAGTTTCACCCATCCCTGTGCACAAGCCCTCCGAGGGCCTAAGCGGGTTTCGTTATTATCAGTGCCATTGGCAAAGTCGAAGAAATCGTTGATGAAATTGGCGTCGATCTGCATGGTAAAGGCGAAAAGCAGGCACAGCAAGGCGGCCGTCCAACTGAACACATCATCACCATACAGGAGGGCATCGGTATAGGCCAAAGCAACACCGATCATCACAGGGACAGCAGCGCCGGAAAGGGTCTTGGGACGTGCTGCCAACAACCACGCTTTCGGTGAATCAGTCTTGATTCTTTTTTCTTCTTTCATATTTTTCGTCATTTGCTTGCAAAAGTAAGGATTATTTTGTAATTTTGCAAGCAATAAGCCAACTTTTTATGATTAGCAACACCCCCAGCCTTGATTTGGTGGAGTTCATCGAGACCAAGATACTCCCCAAGTACACAGAGTTCGACCGTGCCCACAATCTGGAGCACGTTACTCGTGTCATTCGTCGTTCGCTTGATCTGGTAAAGATCACCGGTGCCGACATCAACATGGTCTATACCGTTGCTGCCTACCACGATCTCGGCATGTCAGGTCCACGTGCCATCCACCACATCACAGGCGGAAAGATTCTTGCCTCCGACAGTCGGCTGAAGAAATGGTTCTCGCCCGAGCAAATCAAAATCATGAAGGAAGCCATTGAAGATCACCGAGCCTCAGCCAGTCGTGCACCCCGAAGCCTCTACGGAAAAGTCATCGCCGAAGCCGATAGGGACATCGACGTAGAAGTGGTTATCCGTCGCACCATTCAGTACGGTTTGGGGAATTATCCGGAACTTGATAAAGAGGGACATTGGAAACGCTTCAAGGAACACCTTGACAGCAAATATTCCGTCAACGGTTATATCCGGCTGTGGTTGCCGAAGTCGCCCAATGAGAAGAATCTCAACGACCTGCGCAACCTGATTGCCGACCCTCCACAACTTCGAGAGGTCTTTGAGCGTATCTTCGCTAAAGAGACTACCTGAGGTACATCCAGTAGATATAGCCCAGAACGGCAGCCAGCACAATCAGTACAATCGACTTGACCAAGCACGTCGTCACCTTCTTGATAATCAGGAAGGCCACGATGATGGCTACTAATATAAAAATGTAATAACCTAAATATGGTATCTGCATATTCATCACTTAAACATTTTCTTAAACGCTGTCGGTAAGGGTGTCTCAAACTCCATCGGCTCACCAGTAACAGGGTGATGGAAACATAGTAGCCACGCATGCAGGCACAGACGGTGAAGCGGATCGTCACCATTGCCGTATTTCACATCGCCACATACCGGATGGCCCATATCTGCAGAGTGTACACGAATCTGATTCTTGCGTCCCGTTTCCAATTTGAACTCCACCAGCGAGTGTTCCGCCGTACGTGCCAACACATGCCAGTGGGTGATAGCATACTTACCACCATTATCTACGGGTGAAGAATAAGTGACATATGCGTTGTTGTCTTTCAACCAATTCTCTATCGTGCCTTCATCCTCCATCACCTCACCAGAACAGACTGCCACATAGCGTCGATCATACACGATGTCGTGCCAATGATGCTCTAAAATCTGCTCCGTCTCCATATCCTTCGCATAGACCATCAGACCGCTCGTATCTCTGTCCAGTCGATGAACAACATGCGCTGAACATTTCTGGCGAGACTTCTTAAAATAGTCGTCGAGCACCGTTTTCACATTCAGTGAAGAATGACCTGCTGCCATCGAGAGAATACCTTCGGCTTTCTCTACCACAATCAGCCACTTGTCCTCATACACGATCTTCACCCAACGGCTCTTGAACCCCTGCTGGTTACGCTTGGTCTTGCTGACAGCAACCTTCATACCGCGTTCCAGAGGGAAATCGAACTGGGATATCGTCTTTCCGTTTACCTTGATGCCCCTACCCTGCAGTGTTGCCTTTATCTTAGACCTCGACTGATGCACATTCTGCAACAGCCACTCCAGCAGAGGCATCGGTTCCTCTACGACAAAGTGGTCATACTCGCCCTCATTACTGAATCCGGCGCGATATCTCATTGTTTTGGCTGGGTTCAAACAATCTCGAACAGGTTAGTAAAACCTGTCATGTTGAACACCTGGCGCAAATCATTGCTCAGACCAGAGATGCAGACGCGGCTTCCTTTAGGCTTCGCTACTTTCAGCAGACCAAGGAACAAGCGCAAGCCGCTTGATGAGATATACTCCAGTTGGTCGCAGTCGAGCACGATGTCGCACCCATCACAATCATAGAGCACTTGCATATCTTTTTCAGTCTGCACGGCGGCTGCCGTATCAAGCCGTCCGAAGAAGGCCATTATCAGTTGGTTGTTCTCTTTTTTAAATGTTGTCTTCATAATTATAATTTGTTTTTTTAATTTGTTCGTTTTTTAGTGAGTGTAAGGATATTGCGGTCACCCTCTCGCTTATATTCGGTACTATCCATGTAGCGACGCATCAACATGATGCCCAGACCGCCGATACTACGTTGCTCTGCTGGCAACGTGGTATCCACTTCGCCACGTGTAGTAGGATCGAAGGGGGTGCCGTTATCTGTTATCGTGATCACCAGTCCATTGTCACCAGCCACAGCCTCGATACAGACATCACCCTTTGTCCCAGGCGGATAGGCATAGTCCATCACGTTCACTACAGCCTCCTCGATGGCAAGGTTCATCTGCATGGTCGTGGACATATCAAAGCCTGCCGCCTCACAGGCAGCATCCACGAATTCTGCCAGTCGTGGCACCTCCTGCACATCGTTAGGCAGAATGAGGCTGCTTCTTATATCCTGTTGCCGTTTTTCTTCACTCTTACTCATATCGTGTGCAAAGATAATGTAATTCGAGCGAATCACCAAAGAAATCCCTCTTTTTTTTTAATTTGGCTTCGTTGAAGATACTTATCCTCGGAAAAACACAAATAAATTTGGTTTTTCGCTCGCATTTAATCGTTTTTTTCGTAACTTTGCAGCCAAATTGTGAGTAATAGTGAAAGAAATGGAGATAGATTTTGAAAAGAGTGGCGGACTGGTTCCCGCTATTGTCCAGGATGCCAAGACGAAAAACGTGCTGATGCTGGGCTATATGAACAAGGAAGCCTACGACAAAACACTGCTGACGAAGAAGGTAACCTTCTGGAGTCGCAGTCGTGAATGTCTGTGGACGAAAGGCGAGACCAGCGGAAACTTCCTGAACCTGGTGAGCATTGCCTCAGACTGCGACCACGACACGCTGCTGGTGAAGGCATTGCCCGATGGACCTACCTGCCACAAGGGTACTGACACCTGTTGGGGTGAGGATAATGACAACAATCCCCTACTCTTCCTGACAGAACTGCAGGACTTCATTGAAAAGCGCCACGAGGAGATGCCCGAGGGCAGTTATACCACTTCGCTCTTTAAAGACGGCATAAACCGCATTGCCCAGAAGGTAGGTGAAGAAGCGCTGGAAACCGTGATTGAGGCCACCAACGGTGGAAAGGACAAACTGATCTACGAGGCCAGCGACCTGATTTACCACCTGATTGTGTTGATGACCAGTAAGGGGCTCCGCATTGAAGATATTGCTGCAGAACTGCAGAAGCGCCACGATCCCAACTGGGACAAGAATCGTCGCGAGGCCAAGGCGAAACATCAAATGGAATAAGCGATGAGTGATTTGTTGATCAGTTATAAAAACGCGAATATCTACCAGCGACATGGGATCTGTGTGCTGAAAGAGGTGAACTTCCACGTGGAGGAAGGAGAGTTCGTCTATATCATTGGCCGCGTAGGATCCGGAAAGTCCAGCCTGTTGCGAACCTTGTATTTCGAACTGGATATGGAAGAAGCCGATGAGGCTAAGGTATTCGACTATGATCTGCTCAGCCTGCGACAAAGGGATATCCCCAGTCTCAGACGACAGATGGGTGTCGTTTTCCAAGACTTCCAGTTATTGGGCGACCGTACTGTTTACAAGAACCTGCAGTTTGTGCTGAAGGCCACAGGCTGGAAGAAGAAGGAAGAGATAGACCAGCGTATCGACGAGGTGTTGAGCGATGTGGGTCTGCAAGACAAGGCCGAAAAAATGCCGCATGAACTCTCCGGCGGAGAGCAGCAGCGTGTGGCTATTGCAAGAGCCATCCTGAACAAACCGAAACTCATCATCGCCGACGAGCCGACAGGTAATCTGGATCCTGAGACCGCAGAGAACATCATTGAACTGCTCCGACAAATCTGTCAGACGGGAACCGCCGTGGTGATGGCCACCCACAACATGCCACTACTCGACAAGTACCCGGGAGTCGTCTATCGCTGTGCCGGATGCAAAATGGAAGAGGTGACCAGCGACTTCAACCAGATACAACTGGTAGATGAGCCCGACACCGATGAGATTACCGTCAGGTACTCAGAAAGAGAAGAAATTTGAAAAAATATATAGTAATATGATCGTTATGAAATTCGGCGGCACGTCCGTCGGCAGCCCAGAGAGAATGAAAGAGGTGACCAAACTTGTCACCAAGTCAGGAGAACCCGTCTTCGTGGTGCTCTCCGCCATGTCAGGAACCACCAACTCGCTCGTCGAGATATCCGATTATCTCTATAAGAAGAATCCCGATGGTGCCAACGAGGTAATCAACCGTCTGGAGCAGAAATACCTGCGCCATGTGGAGGAACTCTACACGAAAGACGAGACCAAGCAACAGACACGCGAGTTTCTGAAAGGAGAATTCGACTACCTGCGCTCCTTCACGAAGGAGCTCTTCACCAGTTTTGAGGAGAAAAGTATCGTGGCACAGGGTGAGATGATGTCAACCAATATGGTGGCTAACTATATGAAGGAACAGGGTATCAACGCTGTGCTGCTGAATGCCCTCGATTTTATGCGCACGGATAAGAACTCCGAACCGGATCCGGTGTATATCAAGGAGAAGTTAAACGCCATTCTCGCAGATAACGAAGGTGCTCAGGTATATATTACCCAGGGCTTCATCTGCCGTAATGCCTACGGCGAAGTAGATAACCTGCAGCGTGGTGGCTCTGACTATACTGCCTCGTTGGTAGGTGCCGCCATCGGTGCCGAAGAGATCCAGATTTGGACAGACATCGACGGTATGCACAACAACGATCCCCGTGTGGTGGATCATACGGAGCCCGTACACCAACTACACTTCGAGGAAGCCGCTGAGTTAGCCTACTTCGGAGCAAAGATTCTGCACCCGACCTGTGTACAGCCCGCCAAGTATGCTGGTATCCCCGTGCGCCTGCTGAACACAATGGCCCCTGACGCAGAAGGTACAACTATCAGTAACGCCACAGAATACGGCAAGATCAAGGCCATTGCCGCCAAAGATAATATTATTGCCATCAAGATCAAATCGAGCCGTATGCTCTTGGCTACAGGTTTCCTGCGCAAGGTATTCGAGATATTTGAGAGTTATCAGACGCCTATTGATATGGTATGTACCTCTGAGGTGGGTGTATCAATGAGTATCGACAACTCTGCCCATTTAGGCGAGATCGTGGATGAACTGAAGAAGTATGGTACGGTCACCGTGGATACGGGTATGTGCATCATCTGCGTGGTGGGTGACCTCGACTGGTCGAACATCGGCTTCGAGACACTGGCACTGGACGCCCTGAAGGACATTCCTGTACGTATGGTCAGTTATGGCGGTTCAAACTATAACATCTCCTTCCTCATCCGTGAAGAAGACAAGAAGCGCGCCCTCCAAAAACTCAGCGATACGATTTTCAACAAATAGTACCCTACACAAACACAACACAGACTAATTATGGGCAAAGGAAAATTCCCCGTAGAGAAGTTGCAGACGATACAGACGCCCTTCTACTACTACGATGCGGAGGTGCTGCGCCAGACACTGCGCACCATTAACGAGGAGGCAGGCAAACATGAAGGCTTTGTGGTTCATTATGCCATCAAGGCCAATGCCAACCCGAAGATTCTCCGCATCATCCGTGAGGCAGGCATGGGTGCCGACTGCGTCAGCGGTGGCGAGATAGAGGCTTCCATCAAGTCAGGATTCCCCAACAACAAGATTGTCTATGCAGGCGTGGGAAAGGCCGACTGGGAAATCAACCTCGGTCTGGACAATGATATCTTCTGCTTCAACGTGGAGAGCATACCAGAGTTGGAAGTTATCAACGAACTGGCTGCTGCCAAAGGAAAAGTGGCCCGTGTGGCCTTCCGCCTGAATCCCAACGTTGGAGCGCACACCCATGCAAACATCACCACGGGGTTGGCAGAAAACAAGTTCGGCATTGCCATGCGCGACATGCTCGATGTGATTGAGGAAGCAGAAAAGTTGGCTAACGTCAAATTTGTGGGTCTGCACTTCCACATCGGTTCACAGATACTCGACATGGGTGACTTCGAAGCCCTCTGCAATCGGGTTAATGAACTACAAAACATCCTCGACAGTCACCGCATCCGTGTGGAACACATCAATGTAGGCGGCGGACTCGGTGTGGACTACGCACACCCCAACCGTCTGCCGATTCCCGACTTCAAGGCTTACTTCAGCACCTATGCCAAGAAATTGAAGTTGCGTCCGGGACAGACATTGCATTTCGAGTTAGGACGTGCGATGGTAGCACAGTGCGGAAGTCTCATCACGCGTACCTTATATATTAAAAAAGGTGCTGTGAAGAAATTCGCTATTGTTGATGCAGGATTTCCAGACCTGATCCGTCCTGCCCTCTATCAGGCCTACCACAAGATTGAGAACATTACCAGCGAGGAACCCAACGACACCTACGACGTGGTGGGGCCTATCTGCGAATCTACAGATGTCTTTGCCAAGCAGATAGACCTCAACGGAACCCGTCGGGGCGACCTGTTAGCCATCCGCTCTGCCGGAGCCTATGGTGAGATCATGGCCTCACAGTATAACTGTCGCAAACTGCCAATAGGCTATATGAGCGACGATTTATAAACAAAAAAGTATGACAAAAGAAGAATGCCGTTTCTCTGTTATCATGGCGGTCTATGAGAAAGCCCGCGAGTTGGAGGAGAGTCTGCCTGACTTCCTCACACAAGCCTACGAGCCAGGATATGAGGTGATTGTCGTCGACGAGTCTTCTACAGATGACACAGAGGACGTGCTGAAACTCTTTAAACAGGAACATCCTCAATTATATACCACTTTCCTGCCAAAACCTAATCTCAACATCACGCGTCGCAGATTAGCACTAAGCATTGGTGTGAAAGCCGCTAAGAATGAATGGGTCATCTTTACGGATATTAACGCCAAGCCAACCTCTTCAGAATGGTTGAAGGAACTGGCAGAATTCATCAATGGTTCTTCAGAGGTTATACTGGGCTACTTCCGGAAAAAAGGAACGAAACTCCAGATATTCGATGAGGTTTGGGAGGCAAACAGACAGATCAGGAAGGCAGAGCGCAAGCGGGCCGACGGTCATGAGGGGAAGAGACTAAAATATCTGCGTGGTAAATATGATTTCATTGTCGTGCGACGAGACCATGCGCACGATCTCCTGAAATTTTTCGAACAAGATATCAGTCTGCGCCGTCTGTTAGGGCTACGGCTGTCAATTATGTGCCATAACCTCTGCTAACCCCCTGACAATTGACAAGCCAATGAAAATCCTGCATATATACCCGAAATCCGACAATATGATTGCCAAGTATGTAAGCATATTAGTGGAGGGTATGCGCCATAGTGCCGATGTCAGGTCAACAGACTCACCAAGCGACTTCAAAGCCGTCTGTCAGAAGATGGAGCCAGACATTGTACATTGTCACGGATGCTGGCATTATTCCATTGTCAACGCCGTCAACATGGCATACAAAAACGGGGCACGCATTATCCTCTCGCCACACGGACAGTTGGAGCCCTGGATATTGGAGGAGAAATCGCTACAAGAAAAACTGCACAAGACTCTGCTTTGGCAAAAAGGTAGTGTGGAGCGAGCCTATGCCATTATTGTTTTCGGCAATATGGAGCAAAGGCACCTCAGGCAGTTAAAATGGAACCCACGCATAGAGATTATCCGCAATACACTGATAACCAACAGCATCACCCCTCAGGAGATGTGCTCACAGACATTTGCCGTCTATCAGAAGACACTCGACTCGAATGTTCTAGAGCAGATGGACGAGATAACACAACGGCTACTGGCATGCATCATCAAAGCGGGCATCACCGGCGACAGGCGATGGGTTCGAGAGCCTGTGGTCTGTGGTCCGGAAACAGACTGGCGCAGGTTGCTGATCTATGCAGAACACGAGAACATCCATAACTACATAGACTACGGCATCAGCATTCTCGGTCTGGAAACGCCTGGCCTCGACACCTCCAAGATTACCGCCTATTTCCCCAACTATTGGCAGTCGCCCTTACCTTTGAAAGAAATCATCGGCGAATACAAGGGCGATGAGACAGACTATATTGTACGTATGATCCGTCAGATAGAGAAACGGCCTTTACTACTCCACCTTATTGAACTAGCCCGTGAACTAAGGCGTGATGCTGTGGATGACAACCAGTTGCAGCAGGCCCTTGAAGAAAAGAAACTGCTGAAATATGCCTCATGCCTCATGCAGATTCTCCAAGAACAGACGCTCTTAGATGAAGGCTATATGCCACTCCCACCAAGCGACAACCGCGAAACGCGGCGCATTCGAAAACAGATCATGAATCATCTGAAAATATGACATCATCAAACCCATACAACAAGGCAGACAGACACTATCTGCAACTGCTTTCGCAATCATTTCCCACCATCGCCGATGCCGCCAAGGAAATAATCAACTTGGAGGCCATCATGAACCTGCCCAAAGGTACAGAGCATTTTCTTGCCGATATACATGGCGAGAGTGAAGCCTTCCAGCATGTACTCAAAAACGCATCCGGCAACATCAAGCGTAAGGTGAACGAACTCTTCGGAAATACCATCCGTGAGTCGGAGAAGAGAGAACTCTGCACTCTGATCTACTACCCAGAGCAGAAACTAGAACTCATTAAGGCGCAGGAAACCGACCTCAATGACTGGTACCGTATCACCATCCACCAACTCGTCCGTGTATGCCGTGATGTCAGCAGCAAATACACTCGCAGCAAGGTTCGTAAGTCACTACCTGAGGATTTTTCATACATTATCGAAGAACTGCTGCATGAGCGTACTGACGACCAAGACAAGGCTGCCTATGTGGCCGTCATTGTAGATACCATCATCTCTACGGGACGTGCTGATGCTTTTATCGAGGCCATCTGCAACGTGATACAACGTCTCGCCATCGACCAGTTGCACATCCTTGGCGACATCTACGATCGTGGCCCCGGAGCCCATAAGATCATGGAAACCCTGCGACAGTATCATTCATGGGACATCCAGTGGGGCAATCACGATATTCTCTGGATGGGAGCCTCGGCAGGCAATAATGCCTGTATCTGCAATGTGCTACGCCTCAGCCTACGCTACGCCAATCTCGCCACCATAGAGGAGTACGGTATCAACCTTGTGCCACTGGCTACCTTTGCCTTGGAGGTCTATGGCGATGACCCCTGCGAGGAGTTTATGCCAATCCTTTTGCGTGACAATGAGATAGACGAGAAGACCCGTCTGTTGACGGCGAAGATGCACAAGGCCATCACCATCATCCAACTCAAAGAGGAGGCTAAGATATTCGGACGTCATCCCGAATGGCAGATGCAGGATCGCAGTCTCTTCGACCACATAGACTACCAGCGCGGTATCTGCACGATAGACGGAAAAGCATACGAGATGCGTTCCTGCAACTTCCCCACTATTGACCCATCTAATCCCAATGCCTTTACGGAAGAGGAATGGCAGTTGATGGAAAGACTCCACCATTCGTTCCGCATCAGTGAAAAATTACAGAAACATATCCGCACCATTCTCTCTCACGGGTGTATGTTTGCCATCAGCAACTCCAACCTGCTCTTCCACGCCAGCATACCACTCAATGAAGACGGCTCGCTGAAAGCGGTCGAGATATTTCCTGGAAAGAAATACAGCGGCAAAGACCTGATGCACAATATCGGCATGATGGTTCGCGCAGCCTTCAACCCAAATTCAAGTCCATCGGACGAATATCCACGTAATTATGCCCGCGACTATTTCCTTTACCTCTGGTGCGGCAAAGACTCGCCACTCTTTGACAAGTCGAAGATGGCCACTTTCGAGCGTTACTTCCTTAAAGACAAGGATACCTATAAAGAGGAGAAAGGCAACTATTTCAAACTCCGTGACTCCGAAGAAATCTGCGACCGTATCCTCGATGCCTTTGGAGTGAAGGGCGAAAACCGACATATCATCAACGGCCACGTACCTGTCCACGCTTCGAAGGGCGAAAACCCCATCAAGGCAGGTGGTAAACTGATGGTCATTGACGGTGGTTTCTCCGAGGCTTACCACTCTGAGACAGGTATAGCAGGCTACACCCTTGTCTATCACTCACGCGGTTTCCAACTGGTGCAGCACGCGCCGTTTACCTCTGCCCGTGAAGCCATCGTCGAAGGAACCGACATCAAGTCGACAACTCAGATTGTAGAGATGTCTGCCCATCGCATGCTCGTAGCCGATACGGACAAAGGCGAAGAACTGCGTGCTCAGATAGCAGATCTGAAAGAACTGCTCTATGCCTATCGTCACGGCATCATCACCGAGAAAAGAAACTAGTGCAGAATGAAAAGGTTGCTCATCATCATACTGCTGATACCGCTGATGGCTTCCGCCAAAAGCAGGATTCACAACCCACAAATCAGGTCGATGCAGGTTGTTGTGAACCAAGACTGGCTCTCGCCTGCTGTTATGCGCCTGGGTACCAATGATGTACTGAACATCTCCTTCGACGAACTCTCGCACAACTACCATAGATATATATATAAGGTAGAGCATTGCGAGGCCGACTGGGCCACTTCCGAGGATATCTTTGAGAGCGACTGGCTAGAGGGATTCAACAACAATACCATCGACGATTACGAAAACTCCGTGAACACTACGGTGGCCTATACCCACTACCGCCTACAGATTCCCAACGAACGCTGTCGCCTGAAGATGAGCGGTAACTACCGTCTGCATATACTTGACGAGGACAATGACAACGAAGAGGTGATGACAGTGGAGTTCATGGTAACAGAACAGAGAATGAACCTATCCCTCAGTGTGACCACTAATACGGACATAGACTTGAATGATAGTCATCAACAGGTATCCATGAAACTGAACTATGGCGGCATGCTCGTAACTAACCCCGAAGATCAGATTAAGACCATAGTTATGCAGAATGGCGGAAACATCCGACAAAACATTAAGCCAAACTTCAAAAATGCCAACGGGCTGGAATGGATACACAACAAAGCCCTCATCTTCGATGCAGGGAATGAGTACCACAAGTTTGAAGTACTCGATGTGAGCCACCCTACTATGGGAATTGACATCATCCGCTGGGATGGCACCTACTATCAGGCTTTCCCGTTTATGAACGAGCCAAGACCCAACTACATATATGACGAAGATGCTGACGGCGCCTTCTACATCCGCAACAGTGACAATCGCGAAAACGACATTATCAGCGACTATGTATGGGTAAACTATTGTCTGAAAGCCCCTAGGCTCCCCGAAGGGAACATTATCGTCGACGGCCAATGGGCCACCGATGATAACATCTACAACTATGTGATGGCATACGACGAGGAAGACGGTATATACCATACCCGCATTTTGCAGAAGCAAGGCTACTACAACTATCAATACCTGTGGCTGAAGGACGATGGCAGCACCACCTTTTTACCCTCTGAAGGTAATTTCTTCCAGACAGAGAATCGCTATCAAGCCTACGCCTATTACAAAGGCACAGGAGAAAGAACATGGCGGCTGGTCGCTTACCGCCAGATCGAACTAAGATAGACTACTTTTGATACCGATACTGTTCTGGTGTCTTCTTATACTTATGATAGAATGAGGCAATAAAGAAGTTGGGCGAAATAAAGCCACACTCGTCAGAAATCTCTGCTATATCCTTTTGCCGATTCCTCAGCAGCATATCCGCTGCACGATTCAGCATCATCTGCATGGCTATCGGACGCGGATTCTTATAGATGTTCGACGCTATCAGTTTGCAGAATTCATCCAACTTCAACCCCGCTACATTACTCAACTCACGCATGGAGAGAGGCTTCTCGCGCTTTTGGGCAACCGTTGGCATAACGGCAATCATGGCCTCAATGAACTCCGGACTGAAATCGCCTGAGATGTCAAATGTTCCTGCAACCACTTCAGGCTGAGGCTCCAAAATAGATCCGTTCTTAGCATCGCAACGCTCTACAAATGTCCTGATACGCCTGATGACACCCATCTCCCCACTGATACGGCGGGCCCGCAAATTGGCATTCTTCAGATAAAGGTAGACATAAATCATCAGCAGGAACAAGAGTACAATACCCAGAATTGCCAGTACACCCGTTGTGCGCCACCAAGGCTCATAGATATTGACAATCCACTCATAAGGTACGGTCTCCCATACATCTGGCAGCATAGATGCCTGAATTTCAACCGTATAACGACCTGGCTCCAATGAGGCCATCGGCAAGTGTAGGAGTCCGTTTCTGTCAACCAGTCCCTGTGAGTTATAGGGTGTGAACACCTCCCATTTTCCGTTTCGGCCTGGTCCTGTCTGTCGTACACGATAATATGTCTGCTGGGGACGGAAAAAATTCAAGCCTGAAAAGGTCAGCGAAATACTGTTCTGATCGTAGTTCAAATTGATTTCCTTCGTACGGGTCAGAGCGCGCTCAAGGATTACATTTCCTCCCAATTTCTGGCCAGTTCCGATATCATTTCCATTCACTAAAAGGCGAATAAGTTTAGGATAGATCTTAAACTTAACGGAATCATCAAGAGTCTTCATCTTGCTGGGATTGAATGCGATCACGTGGTCAAGAGCCTGCATCACTATCTCACCATCTGGCAGAAGCATCGAACGCCCATTGACAAACGACTCATTAGGCACGCCATCCCACTGATTATACCTGTTAATGTATCTCACCTTGTCATTCTCAATCACCAAGCAACAGACACCGTAACTGGTTCCCACCCAAATATGATGCTCGAGGTCTTCCACTATACAATGGATCACATTGTTCAGCAATCCATCATTTCGCGTAAAGAGTTGTGGCAGATGATTGCTTTTGTTCTGATAAAGTTGCAGCCCCACAGGTGTGCCGACCCAGTCCCATCCTCGAGAATCATGAAGCACGCAATTCACCGACATACCGCGATACGTTGTTGCTGGCGTCGGCTGACGGTCCAATAGATTAGAAATATCCAATGCCCGTTTATCTGTCCAGGTATATGACTTGAAGGGTGCTGGGAATGGACGTGCATAGAGCAGTCCACGCTTCTCTGTACCAACCCAAAGACCTCCCTGAAGGTCAAACTCCATACAATTGATATCTGTCAGCAACATCGGGCCATTGGCCATCTTCAGTTGTTCAATATGCTCCAACTTCCCCGTAGGGATATCATATGTCCAATAGCCATAGGCAGAAGGCACATACAACAGCGAATCGTGCGCCACCGTGTTGCTAAGATAATAAGGGGTTTCCAATATGGTGTCATACTTCCATTTGTCCATATCCAGACGAAGCAGGATGCCCACCGAGTTGCCGTTCACAGCCCCGTTGCGTATCTGATAATAGCAGTTCCCTACCCTGTGAACAATAGTTGTCCGGTTATATTTCTCCACCTTTTGGTTGTCGTATGCCTTTATGGAATTCACCATCTCACCCGTACCTAAGTCCAAAGCGTCCATCTGTCCGTTGTCATAGAAAAGAAGGAGGAATTTGTTATCGTAAGTATCCAATTCCTGCAGATTCCGTTTGGGCTGTACCTGATAGTATTTTTCCCCTTCCGTATAATAGAGTCCTTTCTCTGTCAACAGCCATACATCGTTGTCGCTGTCAACAAAGAGATCTTCCACCTTGTCAGACATTCCCAATTCCTTGAACTCATCCACGATATTATTCACAAACATCTCCTTGGTCAGATTCACGCACGTCAGACTCTGCCGCCTCTTCAGCCAGAGATGGTGGTGTTTGTCAAAATAAAGATGGGCGTGGCCACTATACTTGGAAAGCGGATACGTGTTTTCCGTCGTAGGGTCGATAAAGGTAAACCTCTGTCCGTCGTAGAAATTTATCTGTCCCATCGTCGTAATCACTAGACGTCCCGTCTTGGTGCAGTTCACCGTCTGCGCACTATTGTCTGCCAAGCCGTTGGAGGCGTTATAGACGTAGAACAATTTATCACTGTCGGCCACGGCTACAACCGTTGCCAACAGCATCAAAAACACCATGACGAATCTACAATTTTTCCGAATTACCATACAAAGGCCCTAGATATTGCTGCAAAGGTAAGAAAAAAGAATAAAACTGCCAAACATATCGCCAAAAACTTTTGAAAATAACTATTTCGTTATAATATAAAAAATGCAAAATGCTTGGCTGTTACATATTTTTTGTTTATTTTTGCAACGTATCCAACCAACTAAATATTGAATATACAATGAACATAAGGAAATTACTGATGCTGGGTGTAGCGATTATATCTGTTGCTGCAATGGGACAAGACATCACAGGAAAGTATGAAATACCGAAAGTGCCGGAATGGGCAAAGAACGCGGTGTTCTATCAAATCTATCCGCAGACTTTCTGCGACTCCGACGGCGATGGTATCGGCGACCTGCAGGGCATTATCAGCAAACTCGATTACGTGAAGAGCCTTGGCGTGGATGCCATCTGGTTCAACCCCTTCTTCGATTCGCCCTTCAATGATGCAGGCTACGACATCCGCGACTATTATAAGATCGCACCACGCTATGGCACCAACGAGGATGCACGTCGGCTCTTCGAGGAAGCCCATAAGCGAGGGATGCACGTCATCTTCGACTACGTCATCAGTTATACCGCCATCGACCACCCTTGGTTTGTGGCTTCACAGAAACAGGAGAAGAACAAATATTCCAACTATTATATCTGGACAGAGACCAACTGGGTGGATCCCCCTATGGAGTTCGCCGGACAGTTCGTAAAGGGCTACGGCCAGCGCAATGGCCAGTTCATGCGCAACTTCTACTGGTGCCAGCCTGCGCTCAACTTCGGCTTTGCTAATCCTGATCCCGATCAGAAATGGCAACTGCCTACCGACCATCCTGACGTGATGGCGATGCGCGAAGACCTGAAAGAAGTACTGCGATTCTGGATGGATATGGGCGCAGACGGTTTCCGTGCAGATATGGCCGGCGCACTCGTCAAGACCCGTCGTGTGAGGGGTAACGAGCAATTCTACAACACCAACGAAAACGCGACCAAACTCTTCTGGCGTGAAATCCGCCAACTACTTGAAAAGGAATACCCGCAAGGCTTCATGGTGGCCGAGTGGTCATACCCGTCCGATGCCCTCGACAACTGCTTCCATGTCGATTTCTTTCACTGGTTCAAGGGTTACAACGACCTATTCCAAAAGGAGAGTTGGCGCATTCTGAACGGCGTAAGCGAGGGCCACAGTTACTTCGACGCAGAAGGCAAGGGTGACATCACGGAATTTCTCAAGAGTTATATGGACCAGTATCAGAAGACCGTCGGCAAAGGCTACATCAGCCTGCCACTCGGTAATCACGACAATGCCCGTCTGGGCAACAAGCGCACTGACAAAGAACTGGAAATCATCTATGCCTTCGGCTTTACGATGCCTGGTGTACCTTTCTTATATTATGGTAACGAGATCGGCATGCGCCAACTGC
This sequence comes from uncultured Prevotella sp., assembly GCA_905233555.1. Classification (GTDB taxonomy): domain Bacteria; phylum Bacteroidota; class Bacteroidia; order Bacteroidales; family Bacteroidaceae; genus Prevotella. The sequence goes on from CAJODF010000008.1 coordinate 29,197, forward strand.
CTACTAACTGGCCTCAGGTAGAGGGTGCCTATCAGCCGCGCAATGGTGCCCGCACCCCCATGCAGTGGAGCCCTGACAAGAATCTCGGCTTTTCTTCTGGAGATGCCAGCAAACTCTACCTGCCTATAGATCCCTCACCCGATGCCCCAAACGTGGCCACACAAGAACAGAATCCGAACTCGCTACTCAACAAGACACGCCGACTCATCGCTCTACACCACAGCGAACCCGCCCTCGCCAACTATGCAGAGTTCGTGCCCGTCTATCCCTCAGCCGAGGGTCAAGACCCCTACCCCTTCGTCTATGCACGGGCCGCCGGCAACGATGTGGTGCTCGTCATGCTCAACCCTAGGGCCAAAGTTTCGGATGCCACATTCAATATCAATGTCAAATCTAAGAAACCTCGCCTCCTTGCAGGCGACAAGTTTCCCATCGAGCACAACAAAAAGACAAGCACCATGACCATCCACATGCCCGCCACCTCGTACGCTATCGTGAAACTGTAGGAGGCATCATAAGTATGCAGATGACTATCAGGGAGTCAGAACTCATTAGGTCCCCATATACTGTCCGATAAAGAAGATGGCACCCGTTGACACCTCCCTGATGACGTAGAGGAATGGGTGTGTGGCGTAGAATTTGACACTATCTAGCGGTACGATATCCAGCCCGACTATACGCCCTTGCAAAACCTCGGCAATCGTTGCCTCTGTACCGGTCTCATCGACCTTGATGCGGCCTACCTGACTGATCATGCCGATGTGGGATTTCAACTCGAAAAGATTGGAGAAATCAGCCCTGTTCCTCTGGAAGGCATCGGACATGCCAAGTGCCGACATGACACTGGTGAGTTCCACATCGGATGACGACTCAAAACGCGGCAACTTCACATCCACCAGGACTTTTCTCATCTGGGCACCCATCCGCTGCCAACCGTCTGCTGTCAAAGACTGAACCACCTCACTGACGGTCTTACCCTCCTTTGGCAACAGGACGATCATCTGATAGGCTTCATTGCTATAAGGCAGACTAAGTGCCTGACAGAGGTCGTTCTCGGAATAGTAGAAGTTGTGCTCCTGGTTCATCATCGGCATCGTCTTCTCTTTGCCGTTCTCATCTTTGAACACCTCGTCACGTGTAAGGGCCTTAGGGAATTTATCCGTCCAGATGCCTTTGAAGTAAATCGTGTTTGTCAGGACAAAGCCCATCATGGGGTCTAAATTCGACTTGTCGAGTACCTTCGGCAACATCCCGTTCGAACGCTGGCTGATCTTCTGATTGATCTCATCTACAGACTCCTCGCTGCCGAAGTCCAGACTATTGAGGTCTGTATGATAATACGCCTCAGCAATCTTCGCGAAAGCAGACTTGGGCGTGTAGCCTTTCTGCGAGAAGAAATCGTTGTTGATCTCCATTTGGGTCAGTTTGTCGAGTTTCGGTGCTTCCGTGAGTATCTTGCGGCAGAATTCGTTGAGATTGGCGGCTTTTGTGTCATCGCAGCCCAGCACCTTATAAATCTGTTTCTTTGTCTTACCGCCAGCACCGTTGCTGATCAGTCCGAGAGCATAGGTCATGCCCATAGGCGACAGGAGGATACTCTCCTTGGCACCGACTTTGCGGAACATATTGAAACCGAGGTCATTGACAGGCATCACCAGCGCCTGCTCCTCATCTGTCAGGGGGATGTAGCCACGCGGATTGTTCTCATTCGACACACCACTTCCCTCAGTCTCTATGTCGAGTCCCTCATATTCCTTCATATCGATATACCTAACGCCCTTGTCCACCTCTCGTATCGGAATAGGCAGGCCTGTCTGTTTTTTGCCATCGACAGGCATATATCTGTATTGGCTTTGTGGTTCGAATATAATCTCGTATTCCAACTTGTCGATGGGCATAGTGACGGTTCTCATTCCCACGTAACTGAAACGGATGCGGTCTTTGGGATCCACCACCTTCATGACAAAATGACCATTTAAATCAGTGATCATCGAATTGATGATTCGTCCATTGGCATTAACCTCGCAGACCGTGGCACCCATCAGCGGACCATACTCGTCACCCACGGTGCCGCTGATCTTGTCACCAGCCTTCACGGCTTTCGTTTTCTTTGCTTTTGGTGCTTCCATTGAGATGGGGTGAGCAGTCGCGAGGCTGGCGATGAGTGCCAGCACGATGATGGTTATACTTTTCTTCATAGGTTTGTTGGTTTTATTTGATGAGCATTGTGCCTTCGAAACTGATGGGGTCGCTGTTCATCGAGCGCACACGGATCGTGGCCTTGCCAGCATCGTCAATCTCAATCACATAGTGGTAGGCATCCTCTCGCGTCCTAACATCGATGTCAATCTGCGTGTATTTCGACTTCGGTCTGCTTTCTTTATATTTAAGAACTGGCGCCTCGAAGTTCAGTCCAATCGACGGTGAGAGCATTGGTGCCACCTGAGCCTGACCCAGATAGGGCAGACGACTGTGCAGCATGTCGCCTTGCAGTTCCAGATAGAAGTCGGGCGACACCGTACGCGACCCGTAGCGCATGGTGTTCATCGAAGTGATGTCGATATGCCATTGTCGGGGGGAGGTGTGATACACTAACTTGCCGTTGATGTAACTCTTGATCTTATACCATTCCTTCGGCATCCAAGCCGAACCCTCCGATGAGAAGAAAAGGATATGAAGACCATCGTCGCGGCGATTGTAATAGACGGTATAATTTTTGAAGTCTTTGTATCCGTTGCCTACAACTCCACCCAAAAGCATGGTTCCGGTGAAGGTATCATAGACGAACCATTTGGATTCGTCATCGGCATCGGGGTACGGGATGTCTGATGTGTAATGTAAATAATAGTACTGGTCCCGATGCTGATTGACATAGTCGTGTACCAGCGATTGGAGTTGCTGGAACAGCCTGTTGGCCTCGTCCCGATACCGGGCAGGGATGAAGTAGCGGGTGCCTGTGGCCAGTCCTGCCCCACTCTTGCTTTCTGCGAAGAATTTTGTTTGAATTCCGCCATCGAAATCGTCCCTGAACCCTGCGTCGTGGCGCCAATAGATGGGACAACTGTATGCGCCTTCCAGCGTCATCGCAGGTGCAAGGGCAGGCTGGGTATGCACTTCGAAGGCGGCGATGTCGAACGGTTTCATATCCTCTTTCGCCACGCCAAGACGCTCTTTGTGCAGATGACTGTACGTACAGTCGTCCCTGCCGTATTCATCCTTCCGGTAGAATAAATTCGCGGAAACGTATTCCCCATAGCGGTCTATATAGGAAGCGGGATGGGAAGGCGGCTGGTATTTGGCTTGTGGACTCACAAAATTCAAGATGTAATAGACGGAGTCGGTGCCATCCTTGTGGTTTTCGTACATCTGACTTTCCGTCGCCTCTTTGCTCAGATCGGTAAAGGCCGCGCGGATGGCGTCGAGGGCTTTCGCCTGTCGCTCCTGTCGCTGGGCTATGATGCTGTCTGGCATGGGCTTGAAGGTGTAAGGCATACCTTGTGCGTGCATCGCAATGCTCAAACTGTGTCTGATACTGAGTTCATCGGTATTCGACTGGGTGGAATATATCTTATAACCCTGCTTTTGCAGGCTATCTTCGAGTTGCCGGAGGCGCTGGTTCGGTGCCTCAGCCCAGTTTTGCGCCAGCGCTGTCGTTGCCAGCGCAACCAGATATATTAATGTATATAGTCTGTTCATAGTGCAGTTGTTTATATTAGTTCTTCCTGTATGTCTTTTTCTCGTTGACCCAACGCTTTATCCTTGTCCACTCTTTGGGAATCCAGAGTTCGCCCTTCGTGGTAACTGAGAGGATGTGGAGGCCGTCGTCATCACGGTAGTAGCCAAGGTAGTAAACGTCCTCGCTGTGTCCAAGTTCTTCTGAACTGAGGATATTATGGAGTTCGTATAAATTGGGGTTCGAGGAATAATAGAGGTAATTATAGCGCTGTTCGGGATGGCTGTTGACATAGTCGTGAGCCAACGAGTCAATCTGCTGATACAGCACCTCGCCCTCCTGCTCATACTGGGCGGGGAGGAAATAATGAGTGCCAGTGGTCAGACCCGCATGATCGCCATTACGCCAAAACCACGCCATTAGGTTGCCGCGAGGGCCAAAGTATTCTCCGTATCCCAAGTCGTGCTGCCAATAGACGGGATAGGTTCTTGCACCCTTGAACTGCTTGACGGATTCCAGCGCAGGCTCTATCAATGCCCTGACAGCGGCGATATCAAGTTGTTTCATATCCTTGTTCGGAACACCTCTGGGCTCCGTATATTCATGATAGTAATTAGCACTGGTTCGAGGCGCATATTTGAACTTGAAGGTACTGGTAGAGGCACCTTCGGCACCAATGACGCTTTCGTCAGATTCGCTTTCAAAAAGAAACTTCTCTCGGTTGGTACCGTCGTCATAGCGAAAAGCCAAAGTGTACCTGATGGTATCTGTCCCGTCCTTGTGATATTCGTACATATAACTCTCCGAAGCATCCTTTCTCACGCTGGCCAAAATGTTGCGTATGGTATCGATGACACTTGGCATCAGTTGTTGACAAATGGCATCGACGCTGTCTTCTTTTAAAGTCACACGTTTGAGCGTCTCATTGCTCACACCCTTGGGGAAAACCACTAGGCCCGATTGAAAGAAAATCTGCCATGTGTGAGAGATGCCATTACCGTTGTGTTGAGAGTGGATGACTCCATAATGCCCCTGCTTTTTGAAATACTCATCCAACTGGCAGAGGCGCGGATTGGCCTTCATTCCCGAGCTTTGCTCGCCTACCCGTAGCCTTTGTCCAAATGCCGTCGTCGCCAGTGCGAGCAAGCATAAAAGTGCATAGACTCTGTTCATAATGGTCTGTCATTAATATTCAACTGTTGTTTGATTTCCCTTTCCAAGCGCATGCCACGCGTGCGAATTTGCTGTGCATGCATCTCAGCTACGAGGAAGGGGTCTGGCATCATATCAGGCATCAGCTCCGGAGTCTCAGGGATGGCCTCCTCCTGTGTCTCTAGGATGGCTTGCGGCTGCTGGACTCTCTTGGCTTTTTTCCGTCCTGTGCGGACTTTTTGTCCGACGCGTGCAGACTCTTTTTCCGTCACCTGCGGGCTAACGGTTTCCTCCTGCGGTTCCGGCTCAACCTTTGGCACTTCCGGCTGAGACTGTACGGACTTATGGGCTACCAACGGCTCGTCCTGCTGCTGTTGGGGCAGCAACGTATAGCCTATACCTATTATTAATAGTAAGCAGGCAGCTGCCGCCATCCATCGCCATACCGTGCGGTGTTGCTTCGGCTGCTCGTCCTCCACCCTCTGCATAAGTCGGGCGTTGAGGTCGGCAGGCATCTGGGGCTGTGCCGCCTCTTCCTGCCGAAGGGCATCCTGCAGATTTCTGTCCTGCTGTCGTAGCGTGATCATATCTTCCTCTTTCATGACTGTATCATTTTGATGATTCTACAAAGTTTCTTCCTTGTCCTGCTCAGTTTCGAGGCAATAGTCGTGGGTATCGACTCCGTCACGTAGGCAATCTCCTTCAGACTCATCTCCTCGTAATAGAACATCGTGATGATGGCTTTCTCATCTGGCGGCAGATGTTTCAGGGCTGCCCTGATCAACTGTACTGTTTCGGCATTGGGCTGTCCAAAGGTCTCTTCCACTTCCGCATCCGTCAGAGCGTAGGCGTCAATGCCATTATCCTCGTAGGAGATCACCGCCACCGGCTTCTTTCTCAGAAAGCTGATCGTCTCGTTATAGGCGATTCGTGACACCCATGTCTTCAGCGACGATTTCTCCCCATCATACTTTTCGATATTCTTGAAGACCTTGACGAAGACATCCTGATACACCTCCTCAGCATCCTCGATGGCAGGTACGAGTCTCGTTATCTGTGCGAAGACATCACGCCCATAGCAGTCGAGCATCTGTTGCTGGGCGCTGCGATCCTGTTTCAGCAAGCCCTCTATCAGATTGACTTCGGTTTCGGTCATTCTCAATTCGGTCTTTATCTATATATACGCAGAAAAAATGGAAAACATTGCAATAAGGATGTTTTTTCGGCTACAAAAATACGAATAAGTGAGCGAAATGCAAAATAAAACTCAAAAAAAAACCGCCGATACACTCCGTGAGGAGCATATCGGCGGTAAATCTTAGGGATTAGCGGTACGGCACATTTTCTAACCCTTGTGATGATATGCCGCAAATTTCCGGCGCATTTTCTAACCCTTATGATGACATGCCGCAAATTTCCGGCACATTTTCTAACCCTTGTGATGACATGCCGCAAATTTCCGGCACATTTTCTAACCCTTATGATGACATGCCGCAGATTTCCGGCACATTTTCTAAACCTTGTGATGACATGCCGCAGATTTCCGGCACATTTTCTAACCCTTGTGATGACGTCCCTCAGATTTCCGGCACATTTTCTAAACCTTGTGATGACGTCCCTCAGATTTCCGGCGCATTTTCTAACCCTTGTGATGACGTGCCTCAGATTTCCGGCGCATTTTCTAACCCTTGTGATGACGTGTCGGGTTCGTGAGGGACAGTTCTCGTGATCAAGAATGATCGGAAGAACAGTCCCTGTGATTCGTGTTATGCTTTGAATTTGAGTATCGCGGCGCTGTTGGGTTGAAGGGTGATGGATACGGACGCATCACGTTTCAATACCAGTTTCTGTTTCTCGCCAGTCAGGAGGTCGACTGCCTGGGCGGTCTTTTCCTTGAGACGTAGGAAGTCGAAAGCGTGGGCGGGGATGGTCACATTGACCGTCCGTTCGAGTCCTTCGAAGTTGGCGACAACGAGGAGCGCATCGGCCTTATACGTCCGCAGGAAAGCATACTGTCGCTGGAGATGGCCGTTGACATACATGAGGTCGAAGGTGGAGCCTGCGGTGACAGCCTGTTCCGAACGGGCAATCATCATCACCTTATTATATATATCGCGCAAGCGTTTCTCAGCAGCGGTGAGACGTCCCCGGGCGGCACGCACGAGCGTGTCGATGCTCCAATAGTCGAAGATGGTGGTGCGACCGTCGTTGCCGCTGAAACCTTCGCGGTCCATGCCCCGTTCGCCGTACTCCTGTCCGGCATAGACCATCAGGGGATTCTGCTGGAGCAGGGCCGAGACCACCAGCGCAGGCACGCCCTTCATGGCGTCGGCGGCAAAGAAACTGCTGGCGATGCGCTGTTCGTCGTGGTTCTCGAGGAAATAGAGCATGTGGTCGCGGATATCGTCGGTGGCCTGCCAGGCACCGGTGATGGCATGGGTGGACTGATGGCCGCAGACGATGGCGCGGAGCGTGTCGTACATGCCCACCTTGTCGTAGAGGTAGTCGAAGCCGGCAGCGAGGTAGTTGCGGTACTCAGCGGGATTATACACCTCGCCGATGAAGATCTTGTCAGGATAGGCGAACTTCACCTTGTCGGTGGCCCACTGCCAGAAGGCGGCAGGTACCATCTCCGCCATGTCGCACCGGAAACCGTCGACACCCTTCTTCGCCCAGAACAACAGGATATCGGTCATCTTACTCCACGTGTCGGGGATGGGCTGAAAATGCCCCACACCGCCGGCATAGTAGTCGACGCCGTAGTTCAGTTTGACGGTCTCGTACCAGTCGTTCATGCCGGGGGCATTATGGAAACAGTCGTTGCCAGTGGCCTTGGCGGGATCTTCGAGATAGGGCTCCGGCTCACCGTGATAGAGGTCGAGATAGGGGGCGAAACGCTGTCCGGGACAATAATAGAAATTGTTCTGGGGGTCGAAACCCATCTGGGGGTTGTCGTCTTCGCCGAGATCCTTCACACCATCGGGTTTGCAGATGCTGTGGTACTGACGCGCCACATGGTTGGGCACAAAGTCGATGATGACCTTCATGCCTGCCTTGTGGGTACGCTCGATGAGGGCTTCAAACTCCTGCATACGCTGAGCGACATCGGTGGCCAAGTCGGGGTCGATGTCGTAGTAGTCGGTGATGGCATAGGGCGAGCCTGCCCTACCCTTCACCACAGCGGGGTGCTGACGGGGGATGCCGAAAGCCGAATAGTCGGTCATCGTGGCGTGGCGGATGATGCCTGTGTACCAGATATGGCTCACGCCCATCTCCCTGATCTTTTTCAGGGCGCTGGGCGTGAAGTCGTTCAGTTTTCCGCAACCGTTTTCCTCGATCGTTCCACCTTCCTTCCGGGTGGTGTTACGATTTCCGTACAGTCTTGTAAAAACCTGATAGAGTATTAACTTTTCACTATTCATTATTCACTATTCACTTATCTCGATTCCGTGAGCAGAGACCTCTTTGTTGATCTTGGCAATCATGCCTTGGAGAGCCTTTCCGGGGCCGCACTCGGTGAAGTCGTCGGCACCGTCGGCAATCATATTCTGCACACTCTGCGTCCAACGGACACTGCTGGTGAGTTGCGCGATGAGGTTGGCCTTGATCTCGGCGGGATCGGTATGGGGCTTGGCATCCACATTCTGGTAGACGGGGCACTTGGGTGCCTTGATCTCCGTCTGTTCGATGGCGGCCTGCAGTTCATCCTTGGCAGGCTGCATCAACGGGGAGTGGAAGGCACCACCCACCTTCAGAGGCAGGGCGCGCTTGGCACCGGCAGCCTTCAACTGCTCGCAGGCCTCATTGATGGCATCGATATCGCCGGAGATAACCAGTTGTCCGGGGCAGTTGTAGTTGGCGGGAACCACCACACCCTTACCCATCTTGCTCACCTCGGCACATACCTCCTCGACCTTCTCGTCGGGCAGGGCGATGATGGCAGCCATCGTGGAGGGCTGGGCCTCGCAGGCCTTCTGCATCGCCATCGCACGGGCATACACCAGACGCAAGCCGTCCTCGAAACTCAAGGCACCGGCTGCCGTCAGGGCAGAGAACTCACCGAGCGAATGGCCGGCAGTCATCTTCGGGTCGAAGGCATCGCCCATGCAGAGGGCAGAGATGACGCTGTGGAGGAAGACGGCGGGCTGCGTCACCTTCGTCTGACGGAGTTCCTCATCGGTGCCCTCAAACATGATGTCGGTGATGCGATAGCCGAGAATATCGTTGGCTTTCTCAAAAAGTTCCTTGGCCAGAGGGTTGTTCTCATAGAGATCCTTACCCATGCCTGTAAACTGTGCTCCCTGTCCGGGAAATACAAATGCTTTCAACATGATAATTTACAATTTTTGAATTTACAATTTACAATTTATTGTTCTATTTACCTATTTTTCTATTTTCAGGGTGCAAAATTACTGCTTTTTTTAGACAAATGAACAAAAGAAACAAAAAAATATCTGTTCTTGTGTACATATATCTAAAAAAAGATGTACTTTTGCAGATGAGAAAGAGAAAAGTTATCTGGAAATGAAGTTAATTGTCATCACCAAACCCACATTTTTCGTCGAGGAAGACAAGATCCTTGCCAATCTCTTCGAAGAAGGTCTGGATAATCTGCACCTCTGCAAACCCGGATCGTCGCCGATGTACTCCGAGCGTCTGCTGACACTGTTAGGCGAGGATCTGGCGAACAAGATCACCGTACACCACCACTTCTACCTGAAGGAAGAATACAAACTGAGGGGCATCCACATCGACGATGCCCGCACGGAACCGCCCGCAGGCTATAAGGGGAACATCACCCGTACCTGTCATGCCGTCAGCGAACTGCAGGAAGCCAAGAAGCACTCCAACTACGTGTTCCTGCAGTCTATCTTCGACAGTCAGACGGTGGAAAGCGAGAAACAGTCGTTTACGGCAGAGGAACTGAAGGAAGCCTCGCGACAGGGACTCATCGACAAGAAGGTGTACGCCCTGGGCGGCATGAATATCGACAACGTGAAGTATGCCAAAGACCTGGGATTCGGGGGTATCGTCATCTGCGGCGACCTGTGGAACCGCTTCGACATCCACAACGAACTCGACTACAAGGAACTGCTGCTGCACTTCGAGCGGCTGCGCAAAGCCATAGAATAAGTTTACAGGGAATCATAAAGTTCAAAATACAAAGTACAAAATTGATGAATACTAATTCGTATATGGTGTTTTCAGGTACTGCCACCAAGTACCTTGCAGAAAAGATCTGCCAGAGTCTGGGTTGCCCGTTAGGACAACTGCTGATCACCAAGTTCTCCGATGGGGAGTTTGCCGTCAGTTATGAGGAGAGCATTCGCGGACGCGACATCTTCCTCGTACAGAGCACCTTCCCCAACTCAGACAACCTCATGGAACTGTTGCTGATGATCGATGCCGCCAAACGCGCCTCGGCACGGACCATCAATGCCGTCATCCCCTACTTCGGGTGGGCACGACAGGACCGTAAGGACAAGCCCCGCGTGAGCATCGGTGCCAAACTCGTGGCAGACCTGCTGAGTGTGGCTGGCGTGAACCGCGTCATCACGATGGACTTGCACGCAGACCAAATACAGGGATTCTTCGACGTGCCCGTGGATCATCTCTACGGCTCGAGTGTCATCCTGCCCTACCTGCAGAGTCTGAACCTCGAAGACCTGGTGATTGCATCGCCGGATGTGGGCGGTTCGAAACGTGCCAACACCTATGCGAAGTTCCTCGGCTGTCCGCTGGTACTCTGTAACAAGACCCGTGCCCGTGCCAATGTGGTGGCTACGATGCAGATCATCGGTGATGTGGAAGGCAAGAACGTGGTGATTGTCGACGATATGGTGGATACTGCCGGCACCATCACCAAGGCTGCCGACCTGATGAAGGCATCGGGAGCCAAGACGGTACGTGCCTGTGCCTCGCACTGTGTGATGTCGGGCCCTGCCAGTGATCGGGTGCAGGAGTCGGCACTGGAGGAGATCGTGTTTACCGACTCCATCCCTTATGCCCAGCGCTGCGCCAAGGTGAAACAACTCTCCGTGGCAGAGACCTTCGCAGAAGCCATCCGTCGTGTCATCAATAACCAGAGCATCAGTGACCTCTACCTGATATAAGTGAAAAGTGAAAAGTGAAAAATTTGCTGCCGCCGTCATTGGGTTTCTGGTGTGTCTGATGGCTATGGGCTGCCAGAATTCGAAGATACAGCAGGAAAAAGAATGGAAGGCTCTGACAGACACTATCGCCGACTGCTCACAGAAGATAGCGAACATCAGCAGGGTGATGCAACAGAGCGGCACTACCACTGAAGCCACACAACAGGCCATGTTGCACGACATCGACAGTATTGAACGACGGATGAAACAGGCCATCCGCAACTGCATGGAACGCAACAAGGACAATGACCTGGGAAAATATATCCGCGAAAACTATCAGGAAGAATAAAAAAAGAAATCCCCCGTCCGAACTGGACGGGGGATTTTTATGGATTAACCTGCGTAAGGCAGTTCCAGCCACTTCACGTAGCAGAAGTCCTGACGGTGGGGCAGATTCTTGTTCTTCGGATACATACGGACGGCACTCTTGTACTGACCTGCCTGCTTAGGCGTATTAACAGACTCGAAGGTGTAGTTGTTGCCTTCCTGCTTCACCATCTTCAACGTCTCGACAGAGAAAACATGATCCTCACCATTGGCATCGGTGGCGATATTCACCTTCTCCAAGGCAACGGCATCGTCGAGACCCTGCTCGTTGATGACATAACGCAGGGTGTACTCTTCTCCTGTCAGATGCAAGCCGGAGACAGGAGCCGTTGTCTCGGCACTGACCACGCTGATGGCATCCCAACGCTCGGCAACAGCCTCTTTCCACTGTGCAATCTCCTTGGCAAGACGGTTATCGTCCTTGGAGAGTTGCTTGAAGCGCTTGGCCAACTTCTCGTAGAACTTGGAATAGTAGTCGTCGAGTTGGCGCTTCATCGTGTAGTGCGGCGCAATCTGGGCAATGGAGTTCTTGATGACCTTGATCCAGCCCTTAGAGATGCCTGTCTTCTTATCCGTATTATAATAAAGAGGTACGATCTCGTTCTCCAACAGGTTGTAGATGGTAGCGGCATCGAGTTGATCCTGATAGCCTTGGTTCTGGTAGGTACGCTTCTCGGTGAGCGCCCAACCGGCACCCTCACGATAGCCTTCCAGCCACCAGCCATCCTTCACGGAGAGGTTGACAACACCGTTCATCTCAGCCTTCTCACCAGAGGTACCGGAAGCCTCGAGAGGACGGGTCGGCGTGTTCATCCAAATGTCTACACCCGACACGAGGCGACGGGCCAGCAGGAAGTCGTAGTCCTCCAAGAAGATGACCTTACCTTGGAACTGAGGCATTTGGCTGATTTCAAAAATTCTCTTAATAAGGCCCTGACCTGCACCATCGGCGGGGTGAGCCTTACCGGCAAAGATGAACACCACAGGACGCTCGGGATTATTGACAATCTTTTCGAGACGCTCCAAGTCGGTGAACAGCAGGTGAGCACGCTTATAAGTAGCGAAGCGGCGGCAGAAGCCGATGACCAGTGAATTGGGGTTCAAGCGTTCCACCAACTTCACCACACGCTGAGGATCACCCTGGTTCTTCAACCATGTCTCCTGCAACTGGATGGCGATATAATCAAAGAGTTTAGCCTTCAAAGCCTTACGTGTCTCCCATATCTCCTCATCGGGACAGTTGTAGATGCCGTGCCAGATATCCTCGTTGGATTGGTCGCCCAGGAACTTCGGGTCGAAATACTTTGC
>CAJODF010000009.1 GCA_905233555.1 uncultured Prevotella sp.
GGCTGGTGACCTGCTGAAAGTTTCTGACTTCGTAAAGCATAACACCGTTGACGGTTCTTGGATGGTTGGTACCGCTGCTTATGAGAAGCGTGGTGTTGAAGCTTTCGTTCCTGCTTGGAACAAGGACAACTGTATCCAGTGTAACCAGTGTGCTTACATCTGTCCTCACGCTGCCATCCGTCCGTTCGTACTGACCGACGATGAGTTGGCTAAGTTCGATGGTCTGGAGACCCTCGAGATGAAGGCTCCTGCCGCTATGAAGGGCATGCACTTCATCATCGAGCCTTCAGTACTCGACTGTCTGGGTTGCGGTAACTGTGCAGACATCTGCCCAGGTAACCCGAAACTCGGCAAGGCCCTCACGATGGTTCCGTTCAACCCCGATGCAGCCGACATGAAGAAGATGGCTGCCGACTGGGACAAGCTGGTGAAGGTTCCTTCTAAGCAGAACCTCGTTGACATCAAGAGCAATGTGAAGAACTCTCAGTTCGCTCAGCCTCTGTTCGAGTTCTCCGGCGCTTGCTCTGGTTGCGGTGAGACTCCTTATGTGAAGCTGATCAGCCAGCTGTTCGGTGATCGTCAGATGATTGCCAACGCTACTGGTTGCTCTTCTATCTACTCTGCTTCTGTTCCTTCTACACCTTACACCAAGAACGAGAAGGGTCAGGGTCCATGCTTCAACAACTCTCTGTTCGAGGACTTCTGCGAGTTCGGTCTCGGTATGGCCCTCGGTAACAAGAAGATGAAGGAGCGCGTAGCTAAGTTGCTGCAGGAGATGATCGACGGCAACGCCAGCGAAGAGTACAAGACACTTGCTAAGGAGTGGATTGAGAATAAGGAGGATGCCGACAAGACCAAGGAGATTGCTCCGAAACTTCGTGCTTGCATCGCTGAGAGCGCCGCTAAGGGCTGCCCAGTTTGCAAGGAGCTCCAGACCCTCGACCACTATCTAGTGAAGCGTTCACAGTGGATCATCGGTGGTGACGGTGCCTCTTATGATATTGGCTACGGCGGTCTCGACCACGTCATCGCTTCTGGCGAAGATGTTAACATCCTCGTGCTCGATACTGAGGTTTATTCTAACACCGGTGGTCAGGCCTCTAAGGCTACACCGCTTGGTGCTATCGCTCAGTTCGCTGCTCAGGGTAAGCGCATCCGCAAGAAGGATCTGGGTATGATTGCTACCACTTACGGTTATGTCTATGTCGCTCAGATTGCTATGGGTGCTGACCACGCACAGACCCTCAAGGCCATCCGCGAGGCTGAGGCTTGGCACGGACCTTCCATCATCATCGCCTACGCTCCTTGTATCAACCACGGTCTGAAGGCCAAGGGCGGTATGGGTAAGAGCCAGGCTGAGGAGAAGAAGGCTGTGGAGTGTGGTTACTGGCACCTGTGGCGCTACAACCCCGCTCTTGCTGAGGAAGGCAAGAATCCGTTCTCACTCGACTCTAAGGAGCCTAACTGGGAGAACTTCCACGACTTCCTGCTGGGCGAGGTTCGCTACCTCTCTGTCAAGAAGGCTTATCCTAACGAGGCCGAGGAGCTCTTCGCCGAGGCTCAGAAGATGGCCCAACTCCGTTACAAGAGTTACATCCGCAAGAGTCAGGAAGATTGGACTGAGTGAGAGCAGTGATAAGCTCGCTTAATCATTGCCGAGCGAAGATTCAATCTCGACGAAGTCAAAACTGGGAAAACTAATCCCTATCCTAACATATTAAAAGAGGTGAAACTGCACTAGTTTCGCCTCTTTTTTCTTTCCAAACTACAAAATATCAAAAAAACTTTCGTATCTTTGCACCCAGAATATAACTAATCACAAAATGGATATGAAGAAATTATACTTTTTAATGCTCGTAGCCAGTCTGTCAACTTTGGCGATGGCACAGGAAAAATTTGAGTTGGGCAAGCCCAATAACGACAACTACCGGTACTTGGATGAGTATCTGGCTCTCAAAGAATACATTGATTACTCCAAGTACCCCAATTTCAAACTCGGTGCTGGTACGACCGTCAACGACTACCTCAATAATTCTCTGGTCAAGAACATGATCAACAAGAACTTCACCGAGACAGTTGCAGGCAATGCCATGAAGATGGCCAGTTGTGTGGATAACAACGGCAACATGAATTTCAACACAGTGAAGAACTATGTAAATGCCGCAACCAAGGCCGGACTCAATATCTATGGTCATACCCTCGCCTGGCACTCACAGCAGCCAAACGGCTGGCTGAGAAAACTCATTGCCGACAAACCGGCCCCAGAACTCACCGATGGTGATGTTGACATTGTAAAACTGGTTGCCAGCAAGGATTTCCGTACCACACAGAACGTAGGCTGGAAATCGGAGGAGTCAACATACGGCTACAAACTCAACTTCGACGCAACGAATGGTCTGAATATACATACCACCAAGAAGTGTACGAACTCATATGATGTGCAGTTTTTGGCTATGACTGATATTCCCACCACGAAAAACAAGACATACAAGATGACGATGACAGTACGCGGTTCGGAAGAAGGTAAACTTCACAGCAAACTGGGCGACTGGAACAATGGACAATATCCTGATGTTCCTTTTACTACAGAATGGCAGGATGTGGTGGTTAATTATACGGCTGTCGTAGAGAACAGTTTCTATATGCTCCAGTGTGGTGACTTCGTAGGCGACATCTATATCAAGGCTATCAAGTTTGAGGAACAGGAAAAGGGTAAGACCATCAATGAGGACCGTCGCTGTATCAAGGCCCATGCCACAGCAAAGCAGTCGGAGGTCTGGGACAACCAGTTCTGGGTGGTGCCCGGTTCATTCTCCAAAGGAGCAAGCTATGTATTCACTGCAGAGGTGCGTGCCGACAAGCCAGCCTACGCCTCTACACAGATCCACAGCACTCCAAGTAATTGGGTAAGCAGCGACGCACTAGGAAATATCAATTTCACAACTGAGTGGAAGACCGTTACCATCAGTGGTAAGTTCAGTGAGGCTGGTCAGAGCATTGCATTCAACCTCAGTGAATTGGCCGACGAGAATAACTACTACTTCGACAATATCAGTCTGAAGATCGCTGGTACTGAGACTATCAAGAACGGTGACTTTGAAGGTACTGACGTCAGTTCGTTTAAGGTCAAGGAAAACAGTGGTAGCATAGTAGATCCTACCATCATTGAGAGTCTTTCATACATCTATGTGCCAAGTACAGTTCCCCTGACACCTGAGGAGCGTCACGATACCCTCGTCTATGCGATGGACAAGTGGATCAAGGGCATGATGGAAGCCTGCGACGGTAAGGTAAAGGCATGGGACCTCGTCAACGAGGCTATCTCCGGTGGCGGTAATGACGGTGAAGGCAACTACGTGTTGCAGGGAAATAATCCCAATGGTAATCCTGATGCCACATGGGATGTCGGCGGAGACAATTTCTACTGGCAGGATTACATGGGTGCACTTGAATACGTACGTCAGGCATGTCGCCTGGCTCGTAAGTATGGTCCGGAGGATATTGTGCTCTTCATCAACGACTATAACCTGGAATCTGATTGGGACCAGAACAAGAAACTCAAGTCGCTCATCAACTGGATCAAGAAGTGGGAGTCCGACGGCGTCACTAAGATTGATGGTATCGGTACTCAGATGCACATCTCGTACTACGAGAACAGTGGTACACAGACGAGCAAGAAGAATGCCATTACCAATATGTTCAAACTCATGGCAGAAACAGGCAAGTGGGTTCGTATCAGTGAGATGGACATGGGTTATAATGATGCCAGCGGCAACAGCGTTCCTACGAATCAGATGACCGAGGCCCAGCACAAGAAGATGGCCGAATTCTACGAGTGGATTATCAAGGAGTACTTCCGCCTCATACCACCAGAACAGCAGTGGGGTATCTGCCAGTGGTGCACTACCGATGCTCCTGCAAACAGCGGATGGCGTGCAAACACACCCGTCGGTATATGGGACCTCAACTACTACCGCAAACATGTTTATGC
Organism: uncultured Prevotella sp.; assembly: GCA_905233555.1. GTDB lineage: Bacteria > Bacteroidota > Bacteroidia > Bacteroidales > Bacteroidaceae > Prevotella. Next base: position 3,992 of record CAJODF010000009.1, read on the forward strand.
AGGTTTCGTGCGTGGACTGAATGGCGGAGAGCCAACCCCCACCGGCATTGACGGACTTGAGGCCGAAAAGACCATCGACACGTCAAAGGGCATTTATAACCTCCAAGGCATACGTATGTCGGCAACATCGCTCGACGAGTTGCCCTCCGGTCTCTATATCGTAAACGGCAAAAAGGTCGTTAAATAACCTGCCATTATTCAACAATAACCCGTCCTTATTCAACAATAAGGGCGGGTTATTGTATGAGAACTAAACAACTGAGTAACACTTTGAATAAAAACCGATGGATAAAATGGCAAGGTGTAAACAAAAAGGCTAGATTTGAGGCTATAAACTTTACAAAATGACAGATTTTTTAATTTCGTAAAAACAAAATGAACGATTTTCTTTGTGATATTTGACTTTTTGCCTACCTTTGCACCCGAAAAGATTACAAAAAGATAGCAAACTCCAAGCAAAAGTAGCAATATGACACAAAAAATCAGTTTTACGAAGATGCATGGTTGCGGCAACGACTACATTTATATCAATACGATGGAGTTCGCAGTGCCGCAGCCCTCAGAAGCAGCACGGATTTGGAGCGACCGTCACAAGGGTATCGGCTCCGACGGGCTGGTGCTGATAGGTGCATCTTCCGTACCTGAAGCTGATTTTACGATGCATATCTATAATGCAGATGGCAGTGAGGCTATGATGTGTGGCAATGCCTCTCGCTGTATAGGAAAGTATCTCTACGAGCGAGGACTCACGGACAAGACTGAGATCAGGCTGCTGACACTATCGGGCGTGAAGACACTCTTGCTTCACATTATTAATAATAAGGTAGAAAGTGTGACGGTGGATATGGGCGAGCCCGTAATGGACAACGAATCGCAGTTTAACACCTCACGAGGCCTGAACTATGGCACATTCGTATCGATGGGCAATCCGCACTACGTCATCTTCACAGAGTTTGTGGATCAGGTGGGCGAAACGGGACACGCTTTGGAAAAGCACCCGGCCTTCCCACAACGCTGTAATATCGAACTGGCGCATATCGAGAGTGACGGAAGCATCCGCACACGTGTTTGGGAACGGGGCAGTGGCATCACTCAGGCCTGTGGTACAGGTGCTTGTGCGACGGCTGTGGCAGCAGCACTGACTGGCAAGGCTGGGCGCAAGAGCAATATCGTGATGGATGGCGGCACACTCAGCATCGAATGGCGAGAGAGTGACAACCACGTCTATATGACGGGAATTCGTCTTTGACGGAGAAATTAAAATAGGCAAACTTTAAACAACATAAGAACAATGGCATTAGTAAACATTCATTTTTTAAACTTGCAGCAGAACTACCTGTTCGCCGACATCGCCAAAAAGGTGAACGCCTTCAAGGTGATGCACCCAAAGGCTGACGTCATCTCGCTGGGTATCGGTGATGTGACGCAACCATTGGCACCAGCCGTTGTAGAGGCTATGCACAAGGCTGCCAACGAGATGGCGACTGCTGAGGGTTTTCACGGCTACGGTCCCGAACAAGGCTACGACTTCCTGCGCGAGGCGATTTTAAAGAACGATTTCCTGCCACGTGGCATACACCTTGACATCGATGAAGTATTTATTAATGACGGTGCAAAGAGTGACACTGGTAACTTCCAGGAATTGTTGCACTGGGACAACTTCATCGGCGTGACCGATCCCATCTACCCCGTCTATATCGATTCGAACGTGATGATTGGTCGATGCGGTATCTATCAAGGCGGACGTTGGACGAACGTACGTTATCTGCCGACGACAGCCGAGAACGGTTTTATCCCAGAATTGCCCAAAGGTCGTCCTGTGGATGTCATCTATCTCTGCTACCCCAACAACCCGACGGGTACGGTGATCACCAAACAGGAATTGCGCAAGTGGGTGAACTACGCCCTGAAAAACGATGCGCTCATCCTCTACGATGCTGCCTATCAGGCATACATCCGTGATCCGGAGATCCCCCACTCCATCTACGAGATTCGTGGGGCAAGGAAGTGTGCCGTCGAGTTCCATTCGTTCTCGAAGACGGCAGGTTTTACTGGCGTGCGTTGCGGTTATACCATCGTACCGAAGGATGTGAGTGTATCGACCTTCGAGGGCGAGCGCATCCCACTGAACCAACTCTGGTTGCGTCGTCAGTGTACGAAGTTCAACGGTACGAGTTACATCTCACAACGTGCTGCTGAGGCAATTTTCACACCTGAGGGCAAACAGCAGATTCAGGCCACCATCGACTACTATATGGACAATGCCCATCGGATGCTCACCAAACTACGTGCCCTCGGCTACGAAGTCTATGGTGGCAAGAACGCTCCTTACATATGGATGCGTACGCCCGACGGCATGGGTTCATGGCAATTCTTCGAGGCCATGCTCTACGGTGCCAACGTGGTTTGTACACCAGGTGTCGGTTTCGGTCCCAGTGGTGAGGGATATGTGCGCTTTACCGCTTTTGGAAGTCACGAAAAAACAGAAGAAGCATTAACAAGAATAGAAAACTGGACAAAAAAACATTAAAACAACACAATTATGGAAACATTAAGATTTCAGGTTGTCGGTGAGGCATTCAAGAAGAAGCCGCTCGACGTAAAAACACCAAGTGAGAGACCAGCAAAGTATTTTGGAAAGAAGGTCTTCAATCGTGAGAAAATGTACAAGTACCTGCCAAAGGAGGTCTATGAAAAGATGATAGACGTGATGGATAATGGTGCTCGACTGGACCGTAAAGTTGCCGACGCTGTGGCCGAGGGCATGAAGCAGTGGGCCACGGAGAACGGTGTGACACACTACACACACTGGTTCCAGCCGTTGACAGAAGGTACTGCCGAGAAGCACGACTCGTTTATCGAGCACGACGGCAAAGGCGGTATGGTAGAAGAATTCACAGGTAAACTGCTCGTTCAGCAGGAGCCAGACGCCTCGTCGTTCCCCTCTGGCGGTATCCGCTCTACCTTCGAGGCACGTGGTTATTCCGCTTGGGATCCCACATCGCCCGTATTCATCATTGATGATACGCTTTGTATCCCCACCGTATTTATATCTTATAGCGGAGAGGCACTCGACTATAAGGCTCCCCTACTCCGTGCACTGCACGCCGTAAACGTGGCTGCCGTCGATGTCTGCCACTACTTCGATCCCTCAGTGAAAAAGGTCACTTCGAACCTCGGCTGGGAACAAGAATATTTCCTCGTGGATGAGGGTCTCTACGCCGCCCGTCCAGACCTGCTGCTGACAGGTCGCACGCTGATGGGCCACGACTCAGCCAAGAACCAGCAGATGGATGACCACTACTTCGGCTCTATCCCTGAGCGTGTCGCTGCCTTTATGCGTGAGTTGGAGATCGAGGCTCTAGAACTGGGTGTTCCCTGTAAGACACGTCACAATGAGGTGGCTCCCAACCAGTTTGAGTTGGCACCTATCTTCGAGGAAACCAACCTGGCTGTCGATCATAACATGTTGCTGATGTCAGTCATGAAGAAAGTAGCCCGCAAGCACGGTTTCCGTGTACTGCTGCATGAGAAGCCCTTCGCAGGCATCAACGGAAGTGGTAAGCACAACAACTGGTCGCTGAGCACAGATAACGGAATCCTGCTCCACGCTCCTGGTAAGACCGCTGAGCAGAACCTGCGCTTTGCCACCTTTATCGTAGAAACTTTGATGGGTGTTTATAAACACAACGGTCTGCTGAAGGCTTCTATTATGAGCGCCACCAACGCCCACCGTCTGGGTGCTAACGAGGCACCTCCCGCCATTGTTTCCTCGTTCCTCGGTAAACAGGTTTCAGAACTTTTAGATCACATCGAGAAAGCCGACAAGGAGGATATCCTCGCCATGACCGGTAAGCAGGGATTGAAGATGGATATCCCAGAGATTCCAGAGTTATTGATTGATAATACGGACCGTAACCGTACATCACCCTTTGCCTTCACAGGTAACCGTTTCGAGTTCCGTGCTGTAGGTTCTGAAGCCAACTGTGCCAGTGCCATGATTGCCCTGAACAGTGCCGTTGCTGAGGCCCTCGTTTCGTTCAAGAAGCGTGTGGATGCTAAGATTCCTGAATTTGAGAAGAAACTCGCAGGCACAGGTCACAGTGCTACATTCCACGCCATCATCGACGTGCTGCGTGAGGATATCAAGACCTGTAAGCCCATCCGCTTCGACGGCAACGGCTACTCCGACGAGTGGGTCATTGAGGCCGAGAAGCGTGGACTGGATGTCGAGAAGTCTTGCCCGAAGATCTTCGAGCGTTACCTCGACAAGGAGAGCATCGATATGTTCGAGAGTCTGGGCGTGATGACGAAGAAGGAACTTGAAGCTCGTAATGAGGTGAAATGGGAGACCTACACCAAGAAGATTCAGATTGAGGCCCGTGTACTTGGCGACCTCTCGATGAATCACATCATCCCCGTTGCCACCCGTTATCAGAGTGCGCTGCTGAAGAATGTGGATAGCGTCGCTGGCGCCTTCCCCGTTGATAAGGCTGAGAAACTGAATGCCCGCAACCTCAAGATCATCGAGGAAATTGCCGAGCGCACTAGCGCCATCGAGAAGGGAGTCGAAGAACTTGTCAACGCCCGTAAGTTGGCCAACAAGATTGAGGACGAACACGAGAAGGCAATCGCCTATCATGACAAGGTTGAGCCAAAACTCGACACCATCCGCTATGAAATCGACAAGCTGGAGCTCATCGTTGATGACTCGCTCTGGCCATTGCCAAAATACCGCGAACTACTGTTCATCCGATAACCTATTTTTGGTTGTTTGAAGTTTGCAAGGGGGACCCAACGCTGTGATAGCATCGAGTCCCCCAATTTTATTCCCTTAATAAAAAAAATATTAATCGAGTCCGAAAAGCACTTTCAGACCGCCATCGACACCTGAGAAGCCCATGAAGGCAAGACTCAGCAGTCCGGCGGTGACCATCACGATAGCCATGCCCTGCATGCCCTTAGGTATTTTGACGAGTTCAAGTTGTTCGCGCATGCCGGCGAACACCGTCAACGCCAAACCGAAGCCAATAGCCGTAGAGAAGGCATATACCACCGATTGCAGCAGATTGTAATCCTTCTGGATGACGAGGATGGCCACACCCAGCACGGCACAGTTTGTCGTGATCAGAGGCAGGAAAATACCCAACGCCTGATAAAGTGCAGGCGACACTTTCTTCAGAATAATCTCCACCATCTGCACCAACGAGGCAATGACAAGGATAAAGGCGATAGTCTGCAAATACTGCAGGCTGAAAGCGTCGAGCACAAACTTCTGTAGAAGCCAGGTGACGATGGTAGCCAACGTAAGTACAAAGGCTACGGCTGCCGACATACCCAGCGAAGTATCTATCTTTTTCGATACGCCCAGGAACGGACAGATGCCAAGGAACTGTGACAACACGATGTTGTTCACGAAGATGGCGGATATAAAGATCAGAATGTATTCCATAACTTATGCGTTTCTGAGTTTATTGACGATGGCAATGAGGAAACCCAGGGTGATGAATGCACCCGGAGGCAGCACGAAGAGCAGGATATTGTAAGTCTCTGGCAACAGGGTAAAACCGAAGACACTGCCGTTGCCGAGCACCTCGCGGCAGATACCGAGAAGCGTCAGACCCAGTGTAAAACCAAGACCGATACCGATGCCGTCGAAGAGTGAGGCTACAGGGGAATTCTTGGCTGCAAAAGCCTCAGCCCGACCCAGGATGACACAGTTGACGACGATCAACGGGATAAAGAGACCCAGTGAAGCATCGACTTCCGGCAGAAAAGCCTTGATAACCATCTGCAAGATGGTAACGAAGGCAGCAATCACAACAATGAATACGGGGATGCGCACCTTGTCGGGAGTGATGCTTTTCAAGCAACTGATTACGACATTAGTGCAGATGAGCACAGCCATCGTGGCAAGACCCATCGACATACCATTCAAGGCAGAGGTGGTCGTGGCCAGCGTGGGACACATACCCAGCATCAGGGCGAACGTAGGGTTCTCCTTGATGATGCCATTCTTGATAATCTGTATTACGTTCATATCTTATTACTCCTTTCCTTGTTTGGTCGCACCAGTCTGAGCATCAACAGGCGTCCCCTTATAAGCATTATAAGCATTGTTCACAGCCAGCAGGAAAGCACGACTGGTGATGGTAGAGGCCGTGATGGCATCCACCTGACCACCGTCCTTTGAGACTGTCAGTGGTTCTATTGGATCCTTACCAATAATGTCACCCTTCTCACCTTTCTGGAACCATTTGTCGGCTTTGGCTCCAAGACCTGGTGTTTCAGCATGCTCCAACAGCGCGTAACCCAAAATCTTACCATCAGTGTCGAAGCCGACAAGCACTTTCAGGCTACCGCCAAAACCGCCAGTGGTACTCTCGACAGCAGCACCGAGATCCTGCTGCTGAGCATCCTGAATCTGGTAAATGATATATACTAATTCTTTACCCTTGGCATCGTTCTGGCGGACGGTATCAGTCTTACAGACAACCAAGTCGTCACATACCATCACGGTCTTGATACCATCGGCAAGAGTCTTTTCCTTCTGCTGAGTAATGGGACCTTCGGTGAGGTGGTTCACGTAGGCAAGGATGCCCCCCATAATGACAGCCACACCGGTGAGCACCAGCACCATATTGGTCAATGATGATTCAAGCTTCTTCATTTTGTCACCTCCCCGAATCGTTTTGGTTTCGAATAATTATTAATCAGCGGTGTAAAAGCATTCATGATCAGAATAGCAAACGACATACCTTCAGGATAAGCTCCCCAATTACGGATGATAATCGTGAGGAAACCGATGGCGATGCCATAGATGATCTGACCTTTCGGCGTCATCGGCGAAGTGACATAGTCAGTTGCCATGAAGATGGCACCCAACATCAGACCACCCGAAAGGATTACAACATCTGGAGCAGCATAGATAGGGTTGGCAATATGGAGTAGTCCTGCAAAGACAAACACCGTACCGAGGATACTCACAGGAATATGCCAGGTAATTATCTTGCGCCAAAGCATGAAGATCAAGCCGACAATCAACGCCAAGTCACAGATTTCACCGATAGCACCTGCTCCGCCATTCAACGAAATGTCTGCAAAGAGCAGTGAGAATGAATCTGGCAACTGGGCAAGTATATTCATGTCACCACTCCTGACAGCCTCCTGCATCAGAGCCAAAGGCGTAGCACCAGTCACAGCATCGGTGTAGTGTAGCCACTGACCAGGCAGGGGCCATGACGTCATCTGCGCAGGAAAGGCCACGAGCAAGGCACAACGACCTACCAGTGCGGGATTGAAGATGTTATGTCCCAAACCTCCGAACGTCATCTTGGCCACGCCGATGGCAAAAAGCGCACCGATGAGGATAATCCAGATGGGAAGGTTCGACGGGAGGTTGAGAGCGAGGAGCAGACCCGTAAGGGCGGCAGAGCCATCGAGAATGGTCAGGCGCTCCTGTTTCAGGATATATTTGCTGATGGCCCACTCAAAGAAGACGCAGGCCGCCACACTCGTTGCCGTTACGATGATGGAGCCCAGTCCAAAGAAATAGAACGATACAAACAGGGCGGGTATCAGGGCGATGATGACGCCGTACATATTGCGCTCTACCGTATCGGTGCCGTGGGCGTGTGGCGATAGTGATACAATTAGTTTTCCCATATTTTGTTACTTTGCATTTCTGGTTCGGATAATGCCCATGACGGTACTCTTGCCGAGACGGATATTGTCGAGCAACGGACGATGGGCTGGACAAGTGAACTGACACGAGCCGCACTCAATACAACTGACGATAGCCTCATGTTCTGCACGCTCCCAGTTGTGTACCTCAGACAATTTAGCCAACAGATAGGGTTCCAGTCCCATCGGACAGACACCGACACACTTGGCACAGCGGATACATGGCTGAGGTTCCTTGCGACGGGCCTCCTCATCGGAGAGAATGGTCACAGAGTTAGTTCCCTTGCAGATAGGCACCTCAACAGAGGTCAGCGCCTTACCCATCATCGGTCCGCCAGCCAACAATTTATTGTCGTCCTCAGGCATACCACCACAGGCGTCGATGAGGTCCTTCATCGGCGTACCCATACGAACGAGGAAATTACCTGGGTTCTGCAGTTTCTTTCCAGTCACCGTTGTATAACGCTCAAAGAGGGGCTTGTGCTTCATCACCGCCTCATAGACTGCAAATGCCGTACCTACGTTCTGCACGATGGCACCCACATTCACAGGGATAGCAGGCGGGGCTGGCACCTGACGTCCAATAACAGCATCAACTAGTTGTTTCTCACCACCCTGCGGATAACGCTGTTTAAGAGGAACAACCTCTACCTGATAGTCAGAACCACCGAATTTCTCGGCGCACTTCCGAGTCATCAATTCGATGGCAGCTGGCTTATTGGTCTCAATACCGATATAACCTGTAGTTACCTTTGCAGCCTTCATCAACAGTTCCACTCCCACGAGAATCTCGTCGGCATGTTCCATCATCAAACGGAAATCGGCTGTGATATAGGGCTCGCACTCAACGGCATTGATAATCACACACTCGGCTTTCGCTGTCGGCGGAGGGGTAAGTTTGATGAAGGTGGGGAAACAGGCTCCGCCCATACCCACGACACCAGCCTCTTTTACACGCGAGACAATCTCCTCGGGCGTTAGTTCTGGATGGGCCTCAACGGTTTCCAACTTGTCAGAACGGTCGATGGACTCTTCCCACTCATCACCTTCCACATTGATAATAATCACTGGCTTACGGTAGCCGGTAGCATCGATGGCCGTATCAATCTTAAAGACCGTACCACTCACTGACGAATAAATAGGAGCCGACACGAAGCCACTCGCCTCAGCAATCAACGTACCCACCTTCACCTTGTCACCTTTCTGGACAACGGGCTTGGCAGGCTTACCGATATGCTGACTCAGAGGGAAGATGGCCTGCTTGGGCAATTCAGCCACTTTCGTAGCCACATCGTGGGTCAGTTTGTTTTCCTCCGGATGGATACCACCTATTCTGAATGTCTTAATATTCATGCTGTTGCCTCCTCTTCTTTCGGTTCTACGGGTTTGGGAGCCGGGAAATTCACGGCGATAATGGCATGCGTCGGACAAGCCTTCTCACACTTCCGACACGAACGGCACTTGTCTGGATCGATATACGAAAGGTTGTTCTCGACAGTGATGGCTCCGAATGGACACTCCTTCTCACACTTGCCACAACCGATACACGATACCTTACAGGCTTTCATTGATACAGCGCCCTTATCTTGGTTGACACAGGAAACATACACCCTCCTTCCCTTCGGACCCTTCTTACGGAGTTCGATGATGTTACGCGGACAAGCCTTCGCACAGGCACCACAGGATGTACACTTATCCTCATCGACTTCGGCTATGCCAGTCTCTGCGTTGATATGGATGGCATCAAACCGACACGCCTCCACACAGTCGCCACAACCCAAGCAGCCAAAGCCGCATGCCGTTTCACCGGCACCACAGGCATGCATCGCCGCACAGTTACGGAGACCTGCGTATTCAGCAATCTTCGGACGGTGCTCACATGTTCCGTTACATCTTACAACGGCCACCTTCGGTTCACCATTGGCAATGGCCATTCCCAACAAGTCAGCCACCTTTCCCATCACGTCAGGACCTCCCACAGGACAATTCAAACCCTCAATGGAACCGGCATCAACGCCTTTCACAAGTGCATCAGCCATACCACCGCATCCTGCGAATCCGCAACCACCGCAATTGGCACCCGGCAACAAGTCGGTCACCTGTGCGGTACGGGGATCCTCATAGACCCAAAACTTCTTGGAAGCGACAAACAGCACGACGGCGGCTATCAGACCGATGGCTCCAAGTGCTATGACTGCAATCAAGATGAAATTCATAAACCTATTTTGTTTTTGTACTTATTCAATCTTCTATCCGGAAGGACACCTGCTGACGGATGCTATCGCGCAACAGCCAGAGAACGATATAATAAGGAACCAGCGCACCCAATGATGCCAGTGCAGCAATCCCTTCATCGCCTGTCCAACGCAAGACGATCAACAGCACCACAATCAACAGCAGGAGCGGGATACCGAAGCCCAACAGTAAAGCCCGATTCGCCACCTCACGAGAGGCAGAGACCACCACCTCCTGACCCGTCGAGTATTTTGCTGTGTCACAGCCGAACACAACCACAATCTTCACCTTCGATTCCGAAGCATTGCAATGCGAAGCCACCTTACAGGCTGCACAGGCAGACGTCTGGACAATACGTACCTTGACACAATCGCCCTCAATGCTGTCAACAACACCCGGATGTGATATCTTATCGCTCATGAAAATGATCTGTCGGCCTAACGACGTGCAAAGGTACGAATAAAATAAGAAATAGAGATTAAGTATTAAGAATATTTTCAAAAAAAAAGCCGCAATAGTTTGCAGTTTCGGAGATTTTTTATACTTTTGTGCCGTAATAGCGACACAAGAAAGATGAAAGCGACAGAACAGACATTCCAGCAGATTGAACGCGCTATCCGCAAGATTAGCGAAAAGTTCCCCACAACCGACGAGGCGACGCAGATGACAGACATACACATGCGCGTCACTCAGGAGTCGGGTGAACTGATGGCCTTCGACGATGATGACAACGAACTCGACAGATGCGTTGTAGAGCAGTGGATAGACAATAAAGATGACGATTTCTATGAGCAAATCGTCCCTGTGCTGCGTAAATGTCTCGACAAGCAAAAGGAAACCATCGAGAACATGTCGATTCTCAAGCCCTACTCTTTCGTTCTCGAAGACGACGACAAGGAATCCCTCGCAGAACTATACGTCGTTGACGATGATGTCGTGATTATCGACCCAGACCTGATGGAAGGGCTCGATAAAGACCTTGACGATTTCCTCGATAAACTGCTGGCAGACTAATACTTAGATCAGTTCTCATAGTCAATCTCATCATCCTCCTCGAAATGACGGGAAGGATCGATATGATAGACGCGTTGTACCTCAGCCTTGAACTTGCCTGAATAGTCCGTCAGACGAATCTCGTAATCACTGGTGATGACAAAGTCCTGAATCAACTGGTCCTCGGGATCAGCCAGTTCATTCTCCTTGGCATCCTCCTTGCTGGTGGCATAGAGACTGAGTTTGTCAACGGGCATAAACTCATCGTCGAGCGAATAGAGCCAGAGCGAATACAGCCCGTCACCCTCGTCGGCAGCCAGAATCATCAGTTTCGCACCCGCCGTCTCTGGCAGCGAGATGGCCTTCGGCTCAATACGACCTTCCAATCCCATAAACGAAGCCAGCTCGGCAGGCACCACCTTATAGCCTGGCAAGAACTTCACATAATCCTCAGAATAGCGGATAGGCAGCGTCTGAATGCCCAGACTGTCGTAGAACAACTGCACCGGACTGACGTCACGGTCCAGATGGATGCCTTGCGCCTCTAGTTTCTCTTTAGCCTCCAACTTGGCAATACTGTCGAGTTTCTGCTGCATCTGTTCTGGCGACAGACGATTATTCTTGCATGCGCCCAGTACCAGCACAGCCAGCACCAAAACTACCAATGATATCTTCCTCATAACTTGATCTTCTTTTTAACCACCTTACTCTCGTTCTGCAAACGGTTGAGCGCACTCACCACATAGGTGAACTTCCGTTTGCCGTCGGCATACGGCAACTTATAGTATGTGGAAGTAGTGATGGCGACAATCTTCGAGGGGTCGTTGATATCCACCTTCTCACCGGGAGCAAAGCGATAGACGACATACTTCACAGCCTCATCCTGCCAGTCCTTCCACTTCGGTGACGTCCAGAACAGCACATAGTCGCCACTTGTCCAAACGGGTTTCACTTTACTAACCTTCCTCGGTGCCTTGTCGCTGATAAACGGCATCGAAGGCAACAAGGCGGGATAGCGCCAGTAGTTGTTCCTGAGGGCAGTACCGTAGTTACCCACATTATCGACAGCCGCCTTCGCATACCAGAGCACCGTACCCTTCACGGCAGGCAACTGATGGTGCAGGCGCATCTTGGCAGGCAACTGATGACTGTTCGGATTCTGCAGATCAGGATATTTCACCGTCCGTTCCACATCCTCACCGATGATCAGGGGACGACCGGAAGCATGCTGACTCCACCACTTGATAAGCGTCTCGTAATCAGCGGCTTTATTACCAATCTCCCAGTAAATCTGCGGCACATTATAGTCGAGCCAGCCATTGTTCACCCACAACAGGATATCGGCATAAAGGTCATCGTAGTTCTGCGTGCCGTTGGTCTCGCTGCCAATCGGCGAACTCTTCTTGTTGCGATAGATACCAAACGGCGAGATACCAACCTTCACCCAAGGCTTCGTGGCGTGGACGGTCTTATAGAACTGCTCGATGAACAAGTTCACATTGTAGCGCCGCCAGTCGTTGATATCCTTGATACCATTGCTGAACTGCCGGAACTGCTCTTCATCGGGAATGGTCTCACCCTTTACGGGATAGGGATAGAAGTAGTCGTCCATGTGAATACCATCCACATCGTAGCGGCTGACGATATCCTTCGCCACCTCACAGATATAATCGCGGTTCTCGGCAATGCCGGGATTCAGGATGAAGAGGTCGTCATACGAGAAACAATTCATGGGTTTGCGTACGGCAATATGGTTCGAGGCCAACTGCTTGGTAGTCTTCGTCTTGGCACGATAGGGATTGATCCAGGCATGCAGTTCCATACCCCGCTTGTGACACTGTTCGATCATCCACTGCAAGGGATCCCAGTAGGGACTCGGGGCCACGCCCTGCTTACCAGTCAGGAACCGGCTCCATGGCTCCAGCTTACTCTCATAGAGTGCATCGCACTCCGGACGCACCTGGAAGATGATTACGTTCACACCGTCCTTCTGCAACTCATCGAGTTGATAGGTCAGCGTCTGCTGCATCTTTTCCTTTCCCATGCCCTGGAACTGTCCGTTCACACTCTGAATCCATGCCCCGCGCATCTCACGCTTCTGGGCAAAAACAGTGATAAGTGATAAGTGATAAGTGATAAGTACCAGCAGTACTTTTACCCAAAGTCTATTATTTCTCATTTATTCTTTATTTTAAATAGTCATAAATCTCCTTTGTCCAGTCCTCCCCATTGATGGGCTGCATGGTATGGATACCCAGACTGGCTGCAGCCTCCACATTACGCGGTCCATCGTCGAGGAAAAGAGTCTCGTCGGGCGAAATCTGCTCCGCCTCCAGCACCTGACGGAAGAACGCCACGTCGGGCTTCATCAGTTTCAACTTGTAACTCAGATAACAGGCATCCATATAATCCTCCACCGGATGGCCCTCGCCGTCGAAGTCGGGACTACTCACCCACTCCATCATATAAGGATTGGTGTTTGAGAGCAGGATAAGCCGGTAGCCCTCGCTGCGCAACTGACGCAGGATGGCCTTGTTCCGCTCCGGCAGTTCCAAGGCATAGCCCTGCCATCCGTAGGCGCACTCCTCGTGGCTCACCTCGCGGCCTATCAGTTCGGAGAGACTCTTCCGAAACTCCTCCGCCGTGATCAGCCCGTGCTCCAAGTCGCCGAAGAGGCCGTGCTGCGTATAACTGTCGAGTCGCTGGGCAGCATCCTTCACGCCGATCTCCTCGAAGCGCCTGACAGCCTGATTGGGATCCAGCGTCAGGATGACGCCTCCCAAATCAAAGATGATATGCTTTATTCTTCCCATAAATTCGGTTTGTTTCGTCTGGCCTCCTCCAGGGAGAGCAGTTGCTGCTGCTCCTGCTGGTATGCCTCGCGCAGATGCTCGTATTTCTCGTCGAGTTCGCGCTCCACTGCCTGCTCCTCCGTCATCAGTTTGGCAGCCACGATGGCATTCTGCGAGGCATCCTTCATCCACACCACCGGACCGCCATAGACGGGCGCAATCTTCAGGGCGACATGCAGTTCACTGGTCGTGGCACCACCAATCATAATCGGTATCTGCAACCCAGCCTGCTTCAGTTCCTCGGCCACGTTGACCATTTCCTCGAGACTCGGCGTAATCAGACCGCTCAGCCCGATCATATCCACGTGCTCCTCCTGAGCCTTGCGGACAATCTGCTCGGCAGGCACCATCACACCCATGTCGATGACCTCGTAGCCGTTGCAGGCCATCACCACACTGACAATATTCTTGCCGATATCGTGAACGTCGCCCTTCACCGTCGCCAACAGCACCTTACCGGCACTCTTGCCCCCTTCCTTCTTATCAGCCTCGATATAGGGCTGGAGGATACTCACCGCCTGCTTCATCGTGCGGGCGGTCTTCACCACCTGCGGCAAAAACATCTTTCCCTCGCCGAAACGCTTACCGACGGTATTCATGCCTGCCATCAGCGGACCCTCGATGATATCCACCGCATGGGGATATTTTTCTAAAGCCTCCTTCAAATCCGTCTCTAAATGCTCACCATTACCTTTAATCAAGGCCTGCGCCAACCGCTCTTCGACTGTCACATCGGGGTCAGGAACCTTTGTATCTTCGGTGGAGGGTGCAGAGGTTCCTGCCTCCTTAGCGCCCTCCAACAGCGCCCCCGCCAGGGCAATCAGCCGCTCCGAGGCGTCCTTCCTGCGATACAGGATGGCATCCTCGATCACCGGCAACTGCTCCTCGGGAATATCGGCGTAGGTCACTTTCGTCGAAGGATTGACGATGCCGAAGTCCATCCCCGCCTGAATGGCGTGATAGAGGAACACGGCGTGCATCGCCTCACGGATATAGTTGTTGCCGCGGAAGGAGAAACTCAGGTTACTCACACCGCCGCTGACATGGGCACCCGGCAGGTTCTGCCGTATCCAGCCCGTCGCACGGATGAAGTCGGCAGCGTAGGCATCGTGCTCCTCCATACCCGTAGCGATGGCAAGTATGTTCGGGTCGAAGATGACATCCCGTGGATTCATCCCCACCTGCTCGGTCAGTATCTTGTAGGCCCGCTGGGCAATGGCGATACGACGCTCATAGGTCGTGGCCTGCCCCTCCTCGTCGAAGCACATCACCACGACGGCAGCACCGTAGCGCATGGCGTCGCGGGCATGCTCCACGAACTTCGCCTCGCCTTCCTTCAGCGAGATCGAGTTGATGATGCTCTTGCCCTGCACGCACTTCAGACCGGCCTTGATGACCTCCCAGTCCGACGAGTCGATCATCACGGGTACCCGTGCGATGTCGGGCTCGGCCGCAATCATATTGAGGAAGGTGGTCATCTCCGCCCGGGCATCCAACAGCCCGTCGTCCATATTGATATCGATCACGAGGGCCCCGTCGTCCACCTGCTTGCGGGCGATGGCTATGGCCTCGTCGTAGTTCTTCTCCTTGATCAGTCGCAGGAACTTCCGCGAACCCGCCACATTGCAGCGCTCACCGACATTCACGAACTGTCTCGCCTCAAGCAGTTCGAGTCCAGAGAGCCACATGGATTCTGACTTCGGAGCCGGCACATGCGGTTTCTTCCCAACCACCAGGGGCTGATACAGCTGGATGAACGCATCCGTCGTGCCGCAGCAGCCGCCGATGATGTTCACGAGCCCCTCATCCACCAGTTCCGCCATCTTCGGCGCCATCGTCTCGGCTATCTCGTCGTAGAGACCCAGGGCGTTCGGCAGTCCGGCGTTCGGGTAGCAACTGATATAGTAAGGTGCCTTCCGCGCCAGTTCGCGCAGGTAAGGCTTCATCTGCGTGGCACCGAACGAACAGTTCAGGCCGATGGAAAATATCGGATAGGTGCTCACGCTGGCGAGGAAAGCGTCCAACGTCTGTCCGGAGAGCGTACGCCCCGCCAGGTCGCTGATGGTGACGCTGAGCATGATGGGCAGCGCCGTGCCACGCTGCTGCATCACCCGCATCGCGGCGTCGATACAGCACTTCGCGTTCAGCGAGTCGAAGATGGTCTCTATCAGCAGGGCATCCACACCACCCTCCACGAGCGCATCCACCTGCTCCATATAGGCGCCGAGCAACTCGTCGTAGGTCAGTTCGCGGGCGGCAGGATTACTCACGTCGGGCGACATCGAGAGCGTCTTGTTCGTCGGCCCGATGGAGCCAGCCACGAAGCGCGGCTTTTCGTCCGTCGAGAACCTGTCAGCCTCGCGGCGGGCAATCCGCGCCCCTTCGAGCGCCATCTCGCAGGCCACGTCCTCCAACTGATAGTCGGCCTCGCTGATGCGCTGGCTGCTGAAGGTGTTGGTCTCGATGATGTCGGCCCCGGCCTCGAGATAAAGGCGGTGGATGTCGGCCACCACGTCGGGGCGCGTCAGGTTGAGCACATCGTTGTTGCCCTTCATCTGCCCCTTGAAGCTGCCGAACCGCTCGCCGCGGAAGTCCTCCTCCGACAAGCCGTAAGTCTGAATCATCGTCCCCATCGCCCCGTCGAGCACGAGAACCCTCTCCCTGATTATATCGTTAAGTCCGTCCCTCACTTCTCACTATTCACTTATCACTTATCACTCATCACTTATCACTTATAAATCTTCATCGCCCGGTCCATCTCGCGCCGGTCCTCTTTCTCCTTCAGCGTCTGACGCTTGTCGAACTCCTTCTTACCCTTGCACAGGGCGATATCCATCTTCGCACGGCCCTTGTCGTCGATAAACACGAGGATGGGCACAATCGTGTAGCCCGTCTGCTTTGTGGCGCTCTCCAACTGCCGTATCTCGCGCTTGGTGAGCAGCAACTTACGGTCGCGCTTCTGCACATGGTTATTGTACGAGCCGTAGAAGTAAGGGCTGATGCTCATCCCCTTCACCCACAGTTCGCCGTTGATCACCGCGCAGTAGGTATCCACCAGACTGGCCTTGCCGAGGCGGATGCTCTTGATCTCCGTCCCCGTCAGCACAATGCCGGCAGTAAAGGTCTCGATGAAGAAGTATTCGAACGAGGCCTTCTTGTTCTTTATCTGTACTGGGCTCTTCTTCCTCAGCAGTTCTTGTTCTTTATTCATACCATTTTTTCAAAATGTTATGCACTTTTGTCACGACTCAGCCAATCAAGCAAGCTTGTTGGCCTTCGCTGCTCCAAAAGTTCACTTAATCGTCGCAAATTTCTCCAAATGATCGTCGATGTAGTGCGCGATGTCGTCCGTCCACTGCTCCTCGTTCTCCACGAACGCATCGTCGAGGTCGTCGAACTCGGGGAACTGCTCGAACAGGGCCATAAACTCCTCGTCGGTGCATTCCTTCTCGATCACCTCGCGGTGCTTCAGCCAGAGCGTGTGGGCATCGTAGATCAGTTTCGACAAGTCGCGCAGGCCCCACTGTTTCAGCGCCTTGGCGAACGGATTCTTGAAGAAGAACTCGCCCAGCCCGTTGTGAATCAGTTGTACGAACCCGCCGTCCATCACCTCCTCGTGCAGCATGTCCCACGCCAGGAGCGTGATCTGGTCACTGTTGAGTTCGGCCATCGTCTCGGCCGTCAGTTCACCGCCTGTGGCCGTACGGATGGCCTCAACGAACGCCCCCACAAAGGCGTCCATCCCCTCCTCCGCTGCCTGCTGCAGCCTACTGTCTTTGACAATCACTTCTTTCATATTGGCTGCAAAATTACAAAAAATCCCCGAAAACGCATCGGCTTTCGGAGAAATTTTTTCATAATAGGAACGAACCCCATTAGGTGTTACCCTCCATTGAGGAAACCTTGACCAGTCAGGCCGCCGTAACTGTCGGCGGCAACTTCGAGAGCTTCCTTGGTGGTATATTGATGGTACAAGGTACAACGGGTGACGATGCCCTGCGACGAACAGCGGTCAGAAACCACGCGAACCAGCGTCCAGCCTTTCATCTCGTCGGCAAACTCCTCGCCTTTCAACACATAACGGCCATCCGCGATTGCCATGTCGAACCGCGAAATCTCGCGCATGCTGAACCGCACCCGAGGCAGTTTGCTCTCAATCTGCTGCACGGCGGTATAGAGCAGCAGCCGCTCGCCATCCTCTGGTTCACAAGTCTTGAGGTCGGTCAGCAAGGCGGGTACTCCATCCACCTCGCCCAACTCCTGTTTTACCTCCGGCAACGTACCGTCGCTTACTGGTATGCCCGGCATCAAGAACGACGCATTCGTCAGCACGCCGTCGTCGGGCACATACACTGCCGACAACCTGTTGGCCAGCGAGATAAAGTTATTATATGCCGACGATCGTTGGGTGAACATCGGCTCACAGTCCTTCAGCATCTTCCACAGCGCCACAGCGTGCCGCATCTTCTGTCGTCGTACGAACTGACCGAGCGTATTACTGCGTCTCTCCTCGGAATAAGAGACACGCGTAACCATCTTCCCCTGCTTCATATAGGTCGTCACTCCTGCCTTGCGCAGACTACCTACCAGCATCAGGCCTTTAGCCACATCTTTCTTTCCCATTGCTCAAATCTCCTTCCTGATTATATCATTTATTTCACCAAATTATGTCATACTTTTCCCGGTTTCTTCTCAACCCTTTCTCATGCTGTTGTTCGATTGTTGTTCGATTGTTGTCCGATTGTTGTCCGATTGTTGTTCGAATATTAAACGGACAACAAACGTACAACAGACGTACATGAATCGAACAAAACCGCGAGTTACCCTTGCGTTACACGCGAACTGCCCTTTCGGTGCACTTGAGCAGGTTCCTTGATACCTTAAAGAAGTTTCTTGTAACAATAGGGTCAGGATAGTTTGTAACTGTCTCAAAATATCCTGACCCCGTGCGACATTAATTGGATACGTCCGTCAGGTCGACGAAGCTCATGATGAGGCCCTCGTACGTCGGTTCGGCCGAGAAGGCGCTGATCTCCATCACCTTGCCGTCGGTAACCACCTGGCCGTTGTTCTTGCCCAGACCGTATTTGTAATAAGGCAGGCCGTTCTCCTTGTCCAGCCACACGATGACTTTCGTATAGACCTCGTTGGTCATGACCTTCTGCGTCTTCTCCTGCGTGATGACATAGGCGGGGCGGCCGAAGATGGTCGTGTCCTTCACCGTGCAGTCCTCGTCGTCGAGTTTCGGCATCTTTCCGAACACGTTGTCGCCCATCTGGCTTTTGAGATAACTCTTGATGCCCTCGTTGATGGTGGAGAAGCCCGTCTTTTCCTTGATCTTTCCGAAGCGGCCCTTGTCGGGGTTCACGAGATAGTCCGTGCGCGTCGAGTCGGTAAAGACAAACATGTTCTGTGCCGGACTCCCCTCACTCTGACTGACGACGATGTTCCCCTTTCGGGCATAGGTATGGGTGATGCTCTTGCCCATCACATACTGCTTGTAGGTCAGCATGAAGTCCTGCTCGTACCATTTCTTCGCCTCGGCCTTCTGCTCCGGCTGTGCTGCCGCCGATTCGGTCTGTTGCGTGTCGGCGGATTCCTCCGTCTGTTCTCCCTCGGCCTCTGCGGCCTCACCCTTGCTGGCGCCTCCGCCGCAAGCCGTCATGGCAGCCATGCCGAACGCCACCGCTGCGATGATGATAAATCTGTTCTTTTTCATAAGCATACTTTTTGTTCTTAATGATTCGTTTGTTGGATTTCTGCCTGCAAAGATACGAATAAAATCGCCAAACGTGCCATCGGCGCGCTTAAACTATGTTAAAGGGCATCCACATCGAGGGAGAGGCCGATGCTGAAGGAGGTGCCGGTGGTGAGCGGCGAGCAATAGTAGTACGACTTAGGCTTGTAGTTGAAGAGGTTGTCGATGGCGGTGGTGAGGCGGATGCCGCGCCAGAGGTGGTGCTGGAGCATGAGGCGCCAGATGGTGTAGCCCTGATCGACGTCGGTACGGCCCGACTGGGGCTTGCCCTGGCTGCGGCCGGAGAGGGCGGCATCGAGGGCGTAGTGGCGCGTGAAGCGGTGGTCGTAGCCCAGGCGCCAGGTCATGGAGTGCGTGCGAGGCTGGTAGAAGTCCGAGTAATAGACGTTGCCCGTCTCCTTCATCCACGAATAGTTGAGCCTCAGCGACAGCCCGCAGTCCCATACATGGCCCAGACTGACATCCACGCCCCAGACCGTGATGCCGTCCTCGTTGGCATAGAGCGCACTCTCCATGCCGTTGATTTCCGGACCGGCGATGGTGGTGATGCGCTTGTCGAAGATGTTGCAGTAGCCCATGAGGGTGAAATTGTAGCGCCCGTCGAGGAAGCCGCTGTTGCGGATGCGGTTCGTGCGTTCGACAGCAAGATTGAAATTGTGGCTCTTCTCCGGCTCGAGGTCGGAGTTTCCGACGATCATATAGCCCATGTTGCCCATGTCGAAGTACATATACATCTCCTTGAGCGTGGGGGCGCGGAAGCCGCTGGCATAGTTGGCGCGAAAAGTCATCCATGGCGCCTTATAGACGACGGCGAGGCGCTCCGTGAGTGCCTTCTGTGACGAAGCAGAGAAGTAGTCGTAGCGGATACTGCCTACGATGTTCAACTGCTTGGTGATGTTCCAGTCGAACTGGGCGTAGCCGTCGATATTGTTCTGCGCGTGGCTCGCGTTTTCAATGAACTGGTAGGTGGCGAGGTAGTCGTGCATGTAGTCGGCGCCGAGGATAAGGCTGTTCTTGCCGAAGGCATGCTGGTACAAGGCGTGGGCGACGTGCTGCCGGTTGCTGTAGTCGTGGTCGTGGGTGCGGGTACCGTCGGGCTGGTAATTGGCCTTGTCGTACTGGTCGTAGGCATACGAGAGTTCGAGATGGCGGTCGTGGTTCCAGGCGTAACGGCCCTTCAGTCCGGCGCTGTAGCCGTTGAAGTGATAGTCGTAGGTGTCGCGCTCGCTGGTTCGGAAGAAGTAGCCTCCCCGGCCAGTGAGCGTCAGCCGGTCGGTGGCGCGCCATATCAGTCGCTCCTTCACATTGTAGGTCTTCTGGCCGTAGAGGCGGCTCAGGTTGGAGTCGTCGTCCAGCACCGACTCGTCGTAGGGCAGCCCCTGCGCCTTCTTCATCAGCTCGACGGCTATCTCCTCGGAGGTGTGCGCCTTCGGCAGGTCAACGGGGTCGATCACCGTGTGCTGGAAACTGGTCTGTGAGTTCCATTTCTCGGTATTAAACGAGAAACTGGCGCCGTTGCGCCATTCATGGCCGAAGGAGTTATAGCGGGAGTTGACGTTGGCAGTCCAGGGTTCCAGATTCTCACGGCTGATGATGTTTATCACGCCTCCTACGGCATTCGAGCCATAGAGGGCCGACGAAGCACCCTTCACTATCTCGATGCGGCCCACGTTGTCGAGGTTCATGCGGTTGTAGTCCGTGTTGTCCATCGTCTCGCCCGCCATGCGCTCACCATCGACGAGGAAAAGCACGGCATTGCCGCCGAAACCACTCATATTGAGCGACGTCTCCTGAGCCATCGCGAAACCGAACTCCAGGCCGGGGATCTCCTGCGTCAGCATGTCCTGGATATTGGTGGCATCCGCAATTTTGATGTCGTGGAGGGTGATGAGCCGCGTCACGACGGGTGCATCTTTCAGGGCCTTGGGTGAATGGGTGGCCGTGACGACGACGGGTTCGAGTTCCACGGAGTCGCGGAACGTCTGGGCAGAGAGTCCAACGGCCGGCATGGCCATTGCCACGCCAGCCAGCAGGGAATATGGCAATCTGCTAATCAAGGGGTGTTGACACTACTTTTCTGGTGCCTGTAAACCGTCCCACAAAGTCGAAAGGCATATTACCGTACTTCAATGAAAATGTCACTACGACGTTTAATTCATTGAAGAGGACCGTTAAATCACTAATGGTATATGCCTTTTCGGCTCCACTTGCATTGGTCACAGTTCCTGTGTATGAATCTGAGGCAAGTTTTCCTGTAATGGTATTACCATTCTTTGTCAAGGTGATGCCCTTCACGGGAAGACTCGGGAGAGCCATCATTCCCTCGCCATACTCAGGGAGAGTCAAATCAACAGACGAGTCTGCGACTTTGGTAAACAGAATGGTTGTGGAACTTTCGTCCGGTTCTCCCATAACCGTCATGACTTCATTTCCCGTATAATACCCTGCTACCTGTACAGCCAAGGGTGCCTCCGGCTCGTCATCGTCACTGCTACTACATGAACTCACACTCATCACGAGGGCTGCTGCCGCAACCATCATGGTCATAAAACTTCTAATCTTCATCATTTATTTTTTTAATTGTTGTGTTGTGTAATCATATTCCGAACCGTACGCGCTGTGCGGGATGCTGAAGATGGCTATCATAAACAGCACCGCCAGGGCGACGACCCACTTGTTGTACTTCCACTTCAAGGTAGCCAGAGCGGCCACGAAGAATAGGAAGGAGAGGAGTGTCTTGTTGTCGGTCAGGTCTGTTCCGTACGGGAATCCCGCCCACCAGGGGCCGAAAGCCGCATGCTGCACGAGGGGTCCCAGGATGAAGCCGCCCACGAACAGCGTTCCCACGGTGATCTTCAACCACATGCTATATTTCTTGCGGGTGATTACCAGCAGGAAGGTATAGACGGCAAAGAGCATGGCGGCGAACATCAGCAGGATATGGGGCACCAGGATGCAGGCCGGGACATCGTTGCGGAAACGTATCAGGAGGGGCTCATCGGCTGGATAGTCCTTTCCCTCGACGGTGATGTAATACTGCAGTTTCCCGGCGACAGGCTGTACCGGCAGTGCGGCCTGCCACTCGCTGTCAGTCCATTTTAAATCTACCGTGGTGTAGTCATCCAACGTCGGATAGCGGCGGTAATGCAGTTGTGCATCAGTATTCTGCGGGATGCCTTTCAGTGCGACGATCTCATCCTTCTGCACACCACTTCTGGGCAGTTTAATCTTGTAACTTTCTCCATTCAGTTCTACGGTCACGCTCTTGGGGTGCGTGGGACCGGTCATGCGCTGATATACACTCAATACCAGTGTGATGACGATGGCTAAGAGCCAATATGCGGATTTCTTCATTTCGTTGCAGGGGCTAAGTGAACTTGGAACGTGATGGTCTCTTCGCCTCGGAGCACTTTCACGGGAATGGTGGTATCGGCCTGAAGTTCCGACAGGCGCTGCATGTATTCCTCGATGTCCTTGACGGGCTTCCCGTCTATCTCCTGAATGATGTCACCGCTACGGATTCCGGCATTATGTGCCGGCTTTCCTGCCACCACGATGTCAGCGCGAAGGCCGGGAATGCGGCTGGCGCCCATAACATCGGGCATGAGACCTAACGTGACCTTGAACTTGGCATGCTTCATCGTACTGCTGCCCGGCACATTGATAAAGTCGGGTGTCTGGGGCATGCTTGCCAGTCGGACTACCAATTCCTGGGTATATTCCAGCGTCTGCTGCATACCGTCGTAATTCAACGTCGAGGGTACATCGTCGGGGGTGTGATACTCCATGTGACCACCAGTAGTGAGGAAAAGTACGGGGATGTCGGCTGCCACGAACGACGCCTGATCGCTCGGGCCATAGCCGTCGGGCGTACAACTGATGTTCAGGTTGGTCTGTGCTGCCACTTCTTCTGCGATTGCCTTGAACTCAGAACTCGTGCCTGTACCAGATACGCTCAGGGCGTTGTCGCGCATACGTCCCACCATGTCAAGGTTCACCATGGCAACGATACCTTTTATATCGGCAGGGAGTCTTTTACGCTGGGCATCTTCCTTCTTCATCCACTCAATGAAATTCTTGGAGCCGATAAGTCCCTGCTCTTCTGCGCCGAAGAACATGAAGATAATACTTCGGGGCGAACGGACCTTCTTAAAGTGTTTGGCCAGTTCGAGTACGACGGCATCTCCGCTGGCATTATCATCGGCGCCAGGGTGTACTCCCAAGGTGTCTGGACGACGTGAACCGGAGCCTTCACCTCCCATGCCCAGATGGTCGTAATGCGAACCTACCACAATGTACTCATTCCTGAGACGCTTGTCTTTTCCCGGAAGGACGGCGATGATATTATGGGTGACGACCTCCTTGTCTTTCTTGGTATAGGTGAAGTCGTGATAATAGTCTTTTGCCTTCTTTCCCTTGAAAGGTTTGAGTTTCAGACTACGGAGTTTATCAACGATGAATTCCGAGGCGAGGGTGTCGCCGGCAGTACCCGGGTATCTGCCACCAAGTTCCTGTGATGCCAGGTATGCCACCGCTTGCCGCATGTCGGCTTGCTTCTGGGCGTATGTCTGCACGACAAAAGCGAAGGCTAAGGATAATATACAATATATCTTCCTCATGTATCTTGTGCTTTATTTAATCGGGTGCAAAGGTACGGCTTTTTACCGAGCCGTGCAATCCTCATTTATAAGGATTTTTGCAGGGAAAGACGGTATAAAGCGAACACTATGTAGGCTATCAGTAACGGATAACCTATATAGTATAAGGTGGTAAGGCTGAAGATAACATAATCGACGGCGCAGACTGCTGCCAGTCCGCCGAGGTAGAGAATGGCCTGACCGAACGGCAAATGATGGCGCACGTCGTCGATGGTGGCAATAGCCACAATGACAATGGCCCAGACAGAGGTGACAAAGAGTCCGAGGTGCCAAGGCAGCGCATAGGGATTGAGCGAAGGATGGTAGTAGAAATGCCGCCACGACTCTGGCGCGAAGAGTTGGATGCTACTATAGAGCACGGCCGAGAAAGCCACCAAGAGGCAGAGCAGTGTGGGATAGAACGAGGGGATATCGTTGAAGTGGACAATCCTGGCTCCCTTGCGCATCAGACGACGCAGGCCGTAGGCTCCTCCCACCAGCACGCAGAAGCCGAGGAAGATGAGCAGGTGGGAGTCGGAGAAGAAGTCGATGAACTGACTGATGGGGTCGTCAGGCGATACATTGGCCAGTAGGTCAGACTCGTGTACCCAGCCGAAGGTGAGTTGGTCGCGCGCCACCTTCACCCATACGGAATCGATGGAGTCGGCTGGCACGGTCTTGATGTCTGCTACCACCAGACGGTCGTGCTTGCGGAGAATGATGGTATCCACCATCGAGAGCATCGGCATGGTGATGTCGCCTGCCTGGAACTCGGCAGTAAGGATCTCCGGCACAGACATCATCTCCTGCTGCTGTTCCAACACGGGAAGGGAGTCCTTGCTGACCACGAAGTTGTAGCCCTGGGTGTAATGGTGGGTGGTGTAGAAGGATATGGAGTCGAGTTGCTGCTCCGTCAAGTCCCAGGCGTCTGGAGTCAAAGGGCCTTGATTATAACAGGAAGTAGTGAATAATGAATAGTTAATAGTGAATAGTATCCAGAGCAGAGCCTTGAGAGACTTTCGACAAATCATTCTATATGAACCATTCAAACCCATCACTTTTCACTTCTTCACATTACTATTCTTCACTTTTTCACTCCCGTAGATATTCATCTGACAATGTTGACAATCGAACTCAAGACGGAAGCGGCGACCATCGCCTAATATTAAGGAGAGGGGTTCTGTCCATGTTGGACGCTTGCCGCCATGTTTGACACAATAGCCCAATGCGTAACGGATGCAGTGGCGGCACTGCATGATGGGGCCTGAGCCTCCTTTCAGTTCGTAGGCTGTCAGTTCCTTGGCACCGTAGAACTGTTGGGAGAGGCGGTTGGAGATGTTGTATAGGTAATCGAATGAGGAATGAGGAATGCGATTACTTCTATCGGCAGAATCTGTGCTTGTCTGGATATCATCATTTCTCATTACACATTTCTCATTTCTCATTTGCTCAATGAGCGTGCGACGCATGTCGGAGAGTACGCTGTTGGGAATGAAGTAGTTGAAATCATCGGGGATATCAACCTCGTCACAGGTATATATCGTATCACCCAACTTTGTGAGTTGACGGATGATATTCTCTCGCTGGGGCTTCTGGGCTGTCTGGTGCTCAGCGCTGAAATGAATACCATTCAGTTCGAAGCCGTCGGCAACGGCACGGAGGGAGAGACGGATGGGAATCTTGCGCTCGGCACTCGGGCGAGACAACAGCCGGTCGAACTCCTGATCACTGTTGCGATAGAGGCTTACACCAGGTCGCAAGCCCTGAGGCATTCGGTATGGATAGATGCGGTTGCCCACCACCCTATTGGCACGGAAACCTTCCAATTGACGTTCTTGGTTAAAGAAACAGAGTCCGTCGCCATTCACAAAACTGGCAGTGCCTGCCACATTGAAACTGTCGTGGCGAATTTCCTTTACAGTTCCCACAAAGGCACCGATGGCCTTCGGAGTGTCGAAAGAGGCGATGTCGGGCTGACGACCATGCAGGAAATAGGTGGTGTAGCCACGATTGAAAGTTCTGTTGAGATCAGGGGTAAACGTATAACGACACACACCCTTTGAACTGCGACAGTACTGGTCAGGATGTTGACGGATAATCTGGTTGAGTCGCTGACTGTATGCAGCAGTAACATTCTTTACATACTGCACATCCTTCAAACGACCCTCAATCTTGAACGACGTGGCACCTGCCTCGATGAGTTCCTCAAGGTGGTCGCTCTGATTCATATCCTTCAGGGAGAGCAGATAACGGTCGCGCTCCACTTCCCTACCCTCTGCATCGACCAACGAGAATTTCATCCGACAGAACTGAGCGCACTCCCCGCGGTTGGCACTGCGACCAAAACAATGCTGCGAGGCATAACAAATGCCTGAGTAACTGACACACAAGGCTCCATGTACAAAGACCTCGAGTTCGACGTCAGGTACCTCGCGATGGATGGCTGTAATCTCTTCCACAGAGAGTTCCCGGGCCAGCACCACACGGGAGAAGCCCAAGTCACGCAGCCAGCGTACTTTCTCCGGAGTACGGTTATCGGTCTGGGTTGAAGCATGAAGGGGAATACGCTTAATTCTTAATTCTTCATTTTGAATTTGCAAGAGTGCCATATCCTGCACAAGGATGGCATCGACCCCAGCCTGCTGCAATTCCTGCAGAAGTTGGCGCATGGCCTCCAGTTCATCATCGTAGAGAATGGTATTTACTGTGACATAGACTTTCACACCAAAGGGATGGGCATAGTCACAGAGTTGACGGATATCATCGACACTATTGCCTACTGCAGCACGCGCTCCGAAGCGCGATGCTCCGATATATACAGCATCGGCACCGTGGTCGATAGCCGCAATGCCGCACTCCAGATTCTTTGCCGGGGCAAGTAGTTCTAATGCTCTCAATTATTTAATATCCTCAATATTATAAGGAGTCTCTTGATAGACGTAGTAGTTCACCCAGTTGATGTAGAACAGGTTGGCGTGGGAGCGCCAAGTTGTCATCGGTCCTTGCTCAGGATCGTCGTTACGATAGTAGTTCTTTGGCAGGGCCACATCGTCGCGTATCCCCTTGTCGCGCTTGTACTCATTGTCGAGCGTGTTCGGTGAATACTCCAGATGCCCCGTAATGAAGAACTCTCGTCCGCCACGGGCCATCACGATACTGACACCACACTCATCTGACTCGGCTATCAAGGTCAGTTCGGGATTGGCAAGAATATCCTCACGATGAATCTCCGTGTGACGGCTGTGAGGCATCATAAACTCATCGTCGAATCCACGGAAGATGGGAAGGCGGGGATCCAAGGGTTTCTGAGGGAAGATACCGAACATCTTCATCGGCAATGGATACTTGGGTACCCCATAATGATAATAGAGTCCTGCCTGGGCTGCCCAACATATATATAAGGTACTCGTGACGTGCGTGCGCGCCCACGCGAAGATCTCTGTAATTTCGTCCCAATAACTGACATCCTCAAACTCCAACTGCTCTACAGGCGCACCAGTGATAATCATGCCGTCATATTTCTCCTGGCGCATCTCGGCAAAGTCGCGATAGAACATCATCATGTGCTCGATAGGCGTATTCTTCGGCGTATGACTCTTCAATTTCATAAAACTGACGTCCAACTGTAAAGGGGTGTTCGAAAGCAGACGGATCAAGTCTGTCTCCGTCGTAATCTTCAGCGGCATCAGATTGAGAATGGCAATGCGCAACGGACGAATATCCTGCGAATGGGCACGGGTATCATCCATCACGAAAATATTCTCTTGTTTCAGCAGGTCTATGGCCGGAAGCCTATCTGGTAATCTTAATGGCATATCACTTTTTCACTATTCACTAATCTCTTTTCACTTTTATCAGGCAGGCCGACACATTATCATAGCCTCCCCGTACGATGGCGGCATTACAGAGGTCATTGGCATCAGCGCCTTCCGTCAGCAGTATGTTCAGGCGATGGTCACTCATCATGTCAGTCAATCCGTCGCTACAAAGCAAGAAGGCATCGCCATCCTGAATATCCTCTATCTGTACCAAGTCAATATAGGAACTCGAACATCCACCACCGATACAATTGGTAATGATACTGGAATGTTTCTCGTTGCCTATCAGACTACTCAGCGAGTGGTCGGTAGTCAACTGCACCAACTCTCCCCCTCTGAGACGGTACAATCTGCTGTCACCGCAGTTCATGGAATAGAATACCCCATCGTAATACGCCAGTGCCACGAGAGTGGTTCCCATCCCTTTATACTGTTCGTCAGCCTTTCCCTTCGAGTCGAGTATCATATTGATGGATTCCAGCCATTCAACAATCATCTCGTTAAAAGAACTGGCATCTAAGCCTACTGGAAGATCGCTGAAGAAGAACTGCAAGTTGTGTAGTACATCACTACTTGCCACCTCTCCGCTCAGATGACCTCCCATGCCGTCGGCAACAGCCATCATAAAACGGTCTTTGTCTCCCAGTTCAAGTTGTGTGCGGTATTCGTCGTTTCGGATGAACTGATATCCGATGAGGATCATGTCCTCATTATCATGTCTCACACAGCCGATTCTACAGGCCGCAGATATTTCAAGCCCTAATTGTTCGCTTTTCACTTTTCAATTTTCACTTCTATCTGACCATCACCTGCAAATTGATATTTGCGATAGTCAGGATATCACCATTGTTAAGTGCCATGTCAACATCCGGCTGCAACGGACGCTGATTCACCTTCGTACCGTTCGAAGAGTGTTTATCAGTAACCATCCAACCGCTACCAGCCTTGTACTTCAACTGGGCATGAACACCAGAGACATAAGCATGCTGCTCAAAGAACTGGGTATATGGACCTTTACGTCGACCTATGACAGCACCGTTGATACCCACAATACGGATATTCAGACTGTCGTTGGCCAGCGTCAGCACAGGGACACCTGATGCCGACGAACGCTGCTGCACAAGCGGGGCTGCCACTCCTCCTCTTGCAACAGATGCTGTAACGGAGACATTAGCCTGAAGGCTTTCTGACATACCCGGATGAGCCTGGGACGGCTGCTGCTGTTCACCTGGAGACACCATCAGTCCTCCGCAACGTGTACAACGACGACCTACACCCACGTGTCCACACTGGTTACAAAACAACAATGCCTGCCCACACTGATCACAGAAATGGGAATCGTTGTCAATCTCTTCTTTACATGTAGGACAAATAATCATATCTCTTAATCAATATCTTCTGGTAAAATTAACTGATACGTCTCCTTCGTCACCTGGTCAGGCGGCAACTGAGACACACGCTCAGAGAGTTTCTGGATAGTTGCGTCGAGCAGGTTGCGCATCTCACGGGCATTACCCCAGTTCTCATTCTTGCTGACAACCATACGATAGATCTTATCCAGCAACTTGAACTCTGCTTCCGGCGCCAAGGTATATTGATCCTTCTGGGCCATACCCTTGAAGATGGCCAGCAACTCGTCTTCATTATAGTCGTCGATCTGCAACTTATGGGTAAAGCGACTGGCAAGACCGGGATTGATCTGCATGAATTCTTCCATCTTGTCCTTGTAGCCTGCAGCAATAACCACGAACTTACCGCGGTCATCCTCCATACGCTTCATCAAAGTATCGATGGCTTCCTTACCATACATATCACCACCGTCACTCAACGTATAGGCCTCATCGATGAAGAGAATACCGCCCATCGCCTTGTCGCACATGTTGTTGACTATCTTCGGCGTCTCACCCATATACTTTCCGACGAGCGTTGCACGACTGGACTCAATGACACGCGATGTCGGCAAGATATCCATAGCCTGGAGCACCTCACCCATCTTACGAGCAATGGAGGTCTTACCAGTACCAGGATTACCTGTCAGGATAAAGTTCATCGACATCTGCTGAACACTACCTGCACCAGCAGCGGCACGCTGTTTCATGAACATACTCTGTACGGCCAGACGACGGATGGAGTTCTTAACGGTACGCATGCCGACGAACTCATCCAGTTCGTTGAGGACTTCATCAAGCGGACGTGCAGTCTCATTCTGTGCCATCGGCAAGTCAGCCGTAGTGAGACGGTACATATCCTCCTCCTTGAAGTTCGGATCGTTCATCAGTGTGACAAGACGCTGACTCTGCTTCTCCACGGCCTCGTTGAAGATACGACGGGCCTCACGGGCATTACCGAAGTTCTTGTCGCGACGCAGGTAAAGTTGCTCAAACTGACGGTGAATAGCAGCCTTCGTATTCTCATCGACTGTGAATTTCTTACCGGCAGCAAGATTGAGGAATATCTGCGTCAGTTCATCTGGTGTATAGTCGTCGAAATGAATGGTCTGTGTGAATCGGCTCTTCAAACCTGGGTTGGTATCGATGAAGTCGTGCATCTGATCCGTGTAGCCTGCCACGATACAGATGAACTTTCCACGATCGTCTTCCAAACGTTTCAGCAGGGTATCGATGGCCTCAGCGCCAAAGGAATCATTGTCATTCGACTTCAAGGTATAGGCCTCATCGATAAACAATACGCCACCGATAGCCTCATCCACCAACTGATTGGTCTTAATGGCTGTCTGGCCTGAATAGCCTGCCACCAGTTTGGCACGGTCAGCCTCTACGAGTTGTCCTCGAGAAACAATGCCCAATGTCTTGAACACATCAGTCATGATACGGGCCACAGTAGTCTTACCTGTACCTGGATTACCTGTAAAGACATAATGCTTACCTTGGAAGGTATTGTTCTCTCCGCGTTTGATCTGCAAATTGAGGAAGGCGGCAAGGTTGGAGATTTCCTTCTTGACACCACCAAGACCCACAAGACCGTCGAGTGCCTTGAGACATTCCTTATAATCGACTGTCTTCGGTGCCTCGTATGGTACATCCTGATCCTCAATCGTCATCAACTGCTCATTGCTCATCGACGAGATGTCTGCACCTTGCAGGCGCTGAGCCTGTTTCTTACAGATCTGGTCGAAGAGGCTACGCATCGTACGTCCATTGGCAAAGTCCTTGCCACGGGAGTCGTACTTCTCTTGAATCATCTTCTTCGTCAGGGCCTCAGCCTGTGGCGAGAAGATATATTTCTTACCCTTTGCAAAGACTTGCATGATCTGATACAACTCATCAGGCGAGTAGTCTTCGATATTGAGGAAATAGTTGAAGCGACTGCGGAAACCTGGGTTGATACGGAAAAGGTTCTCCATCTCCGTCCGATAACCGGCAGCGATAACCACGAACTTGCCACGATCGTCCTCCATACGTTTCATCAACTTCTCCAATGCCTGAGCGCCTTGGTTGTCACGATCGCCGGCAGAACTGACAGGTGCCAATGTGTAAGCCTCATCCACAAACAGGATACCACCCATAGCCTTGTCGCAAAGACGATCTACTACCTTCGGTGTCTCACCCTGATAGGGGCTGACCATCTTAGCACGGTCAACCTCCACGACGTGACCACTATCCAGATAACCGATAGCCGCCAGGATCTCACCCAACTTACGGGCAATCGTCGTCTTACCAGTACCGGGATTACCTGTCAGGATGATATGCATCGACATCTTCTCCTGCTCACCCAATCCACGTTCCTGACGCTGAAGGGCATTCTGCACGGCATAGGCTATCTCACGGACAGCACTCTTCACCTCACTCATACCGATGAAGTTATCGAGATCCTTCAGGATATCCTCGATGGAGCGTTCCTCAGGCACATAGCCCTTGATATCTGATTTCTCCACCACCGTGGCCTGTGCGCCTCGGGTGATGAATTGTGTGAAGATATCCTCAGCCGTCTTCATGGCCAAATGGGCATAACCGAACGTCTCGTCCTTGATCTTCACCTGATATTTGAAGAACCGTTTCAACTGATCATCAGCCTCAGGTGTGAAGTCGGCAATACCATAGCGGATCTTCAGACTCTGTTTACAGATATCTGTCAGTTCCGGATAACCTGGTGTCGGCAAACGGAACGTATATTTAAATCGATTGGTAACCGCAGGGTTATTCTCTAAGAAATCATCCAATCCCTTGGGAAGACCGGACATAATCACAATTGGATTGTCCTCCCACTTATCCATCTCGACAAACAGCTTGTCGAGGGGATTCACCTGATTGGAATACTTATCGGGCAGAAGTTTCTGTACATTGTCAAAGAACAGAATACCGTCCTTTGCCTTCTTGATATTATCGTCCCATTTATCCACAAAACGCTGATAATCTACAGCATCTACCATTGTCAACTTCGGCCTTGAAATAATCTTGTTTTGGTAAAAATAGTCACGTAGTATTTCTGCAAGCGCAGTCTTACCTGTACCTGTTTCACCAATGATGATTGCATTCACCGAAACACGGGCTTGGGCAATGTCTTTTCTGGAACGTAGGAAAGTATAGGTATCGACAATGGTCTTTAACTGTTGTTTCACGTCGTCAAGACCAATGAGCCTGTCGAGCAGATTCTGACTGACCAGTGGCTGTCCGCACCACTTGCAGAATTTCGCTATACTTCTGTTCTCTTTATGGCAATGTTCGCAAATCATTTAGTCTTCGTTGTTATCTATCTGTTCTATAATCTGAGTGGGATTGGCTTCTTCCACCAATTCCTCACTATTGGGGTTCTTCACATTCATCAGGCTCGGACTATACACGACGAACATCACCACAAAGATGAGAGCCAGGACACTCCACAACACATAGTGAAGCACACTCTCGCCACTGATGGAGCGCACCTGTTCTGTCACATCGTCAAGGAGTCCGAACTTGGAGCCCTTGAAACGATAGGATTTCGTCTTAAATGTATAATAGAGCGGCTCAAGCAACGACGACTTGATGTCGTTGTCGAGCACTTCTGATATCAACTTACTGTCAGCCTTCTGGTCACCACGGAAATCTGTCAGATGACAGACAAGTACATAGACCAGTGAGATGGCCACAATGGCCAGACTGAACAGGGATGGATGCGACTGTACAATATATTTTAAAATAATAATAGGTATAAACGATGAAGCCAGTCCTAACAATCCCCACAATAGCGAGAAGAAGAAACCATAACCTCGGAAGTAGGCTCTCGTAGCCACGATGATGGCAGTCATGCCTCCTAACGGCAGACCGATAGTTAGGAACGGATGTGCCATCAGGTACTCATGGTTCACGCCGAAGATCAGCACCAGTAGGATCCATGCACCCGACAAGGCGTAGAAGATCCAGCGCCAGATATTCTCCTTACCCTTGGCGCGCTTCCAGTTGCTTCTCACATTCTTCACCCTGTCGGAGGTTTCCTGACGGGCATCCACAAAACGCTTATAATAGGTCTGTGTCTTGTCAATCTTACCAATGTCATTCAACCACTCTTCCAACGTATGCTCATAGGCAAATTCCTCCGTGAAGTCAGCATTGGGATCTTCATGATAAAATGCCGCCATCCACTGTACGAACGAACCGTTCCGGATTTCCTGACGGATCAGGCCATGGTAACGGGGATCAATGTTCCTACCGTCAGTCAGTTCCGTGCCGTCAGACAACTGATAGACTGGCGTAGAACCCAGGATACGGCAGAAACGGTAGAGCGCCGTCCTTGCGTCATACGCACCCAAACGCTCTTTATTCTCTTCACTCTTGAAATCAAAGCAGCGGTTAGCCTCGTTGAGCATCTCGTTCCAGCCATGCAACTGTGCGAAATAGCAGAAGCGGCCTCCCGGCTCCAAGAAGTCTTCCATCTCCTTCGCAAACTCCTCGTTGCTCAGATTTTGGGATTCCTTCAGGCGGTCTTTCAACAGGTCGCCAACGCCGAGTGGCGTATGGGCAAATCGCAAGTCATAAGCAGCCTCACGGTCCAGATTGTAAAGCACCTTGTAGGCTAACGACTTTGAATAAGGATGACCTTGCGTCAGAATACGAAGACTCTCACAGGCCATCTTATCCTCATGACTATACATCCAAGACAACAGACGACCATCAGTCAGACTGTGCCATTCATCATCCGTAACAGATTCCTTACCGAAGGCTTTTACGATATCCTTAAGTGTGGATGACGGGAAACGTGCCATCAGGGGGATGTCTGGGTCTATCTCATAGACCACTCGCATCACAGCCACACGAGGATCAAAGCCCTCTTTCTTCTCAAAATAGGAACGCAGACGGTTGACATTACACTTCGTATGCGACTCCAGATAAAGGAAGAGCGTATCATTGGGATTCGTCAGCAACATGCCGTATTCCTTCGGATAACTGAGCATCGACATAGCCACACTGTGAATATCATCACAGAAACTGCCTTTTACGTCCTTATAGGCATAAGTCGGCTCCATCGTATAGACAGCAGCCATCAGTCCGGCATGCTGATCGACGGGATATCTGTTGACCACAATATCTCTCACGATAGTGCTGAGTTTCGTGTTGCCGCACGATTCCAGCCAGTTGCCGATACGTCCGTTGTACAGATAGCCGATTGCCAATTTCTCATTCTCGATGAGCAGAGGCACCAACTCATGGATATTGTCTGCCACCAGATTACGCTCCGGATCGACAATAAACGTCTTGTATTTCAGGAAGGGTGACGAGATATCCACCTTCGGACTCTCCCCCTCAAACCATTTCTCTACCTCATTATATCCCCAACGATTAACCGGATTCACCGCCGTCAGACCCTGTACAATCATCTTCACTCTGTCAGGCAACTCATTCAGATGCGGCAGTCTGCCTTCATTCTTCTGGCGCATCATCACGCGCTCATTGCTGCTCATGGGATTACCGTCCAGCCAGAGCGCCAACAGCGTGATACCCAATGAATAGAAATCGGCAGCAGGTGTAATCTCCACCACACCGTCAATCACATCGGCATACATCTCAGGTGCTGCATAGATCGGTGTGCGAGCCTGAGTCGTACGATGGCTCTTACCGTCTTGCTCCAACAGACTGGAAATACCGAAGTCGCCCAACACCAGTTCCGTATGCTCCCTGTCGCGGAAGAAGAAATTGCTGGGTTTGACATCCTTGTGCAGGATACTGTTACTATGACAATAAGCCAATGCGGCAGCGCCCTGTAAGGCTATTCTGCGGAAGTTGTCCAGATTGCCGTTGAGGTGATAGTTGGCCAACGAGCCACCCCTCAGGTATTCCATCAACTCGTAATAGCGATGCTTTCCCTCCACGTATGTCTTACCATAGTCGATAAGACTGACTATCATCTCAAAATCAAAGTTATGAATAGTCTGGAGCAGTTTCCTGTTGACATCAAAGTTCGGATAATATACTTTCAGCACATAATCGCTTCCGTCTTTGTCAACAAGGAACACCTGTGCTTCGCCGCTATTGTCACTCAGACATTTCTGATTGTGGTACTTCTCCCCTTTCAAGGTAAAGAAGTCACTGTCATTGTTCAGCACAGTATTGTTCTGCATCGGCTCCGAAGGACGCCTCGTCGCATCCCCTGCAGGCATCATATTACCGGCAGTAGAGCCATTAGACGGAGCACGCATTGTACCGTCCAGATTCTGATTCACGTCTTCAGATATAGTCGTAGGTCTCAGTGTACTCATTATAAATCGTCTTTAATTTCTTGTTTCGAATTTTTGCCGAGGATAATCCACTTACCTCCCATCTGCGGCTTGGCACAGCCACAAGGACTTGAATGCAACGCATGCTTGAAATTACATTCCCATGCCAGACGAACACCCTGAGGTTTGCAGGCCATCGCATAGTTACGCACCTTGGCCGGCTGGGGCTGAGGCACCTGGGCCATCTTCTCCAGCAGTTCCGTCAGTCGGTTCACACGCACATTCTTCTTAGCCTCATATTCTTCTTTACTGATACGTTTGGAGGGCTTTTCAACCACGGGTGTCGTCGAACCCTTGTCCTGAGCCAGCAGTGTCAGCACGCGCTCACGCAGTTTCTGATTCAACTGTTCACGCACCAGATCCTTTTCCGAATTAATCGGGAGCGTCATATCCATCTCCTCCAGTTCCTTGGCCAGCGCCTGCATCTCCTTGTACTCTGGTGTCATCTGGAGTTCAGCCAGCAACTGACGGGCTTCCTCTGTCAGGGCCGTTCCGCACTGTTTACAGAAAGCGAAATCATTGAGGGTGTGACAGACGGGACAAACGATGCCGCCTCTCGGACTGCCGCACTCAGGGCAGAAGGCTTCCTGACCTGAAAGATGAGCACCACAGAAAGAACAGATGTCTGTACGGATATAATGATGACAGACCTCACAGAAATCAGCATCGGGGTCTATTTCGGCTCCGCAGTTTGGACAAGTCGCCTTACCAAGAGGTTGTCCACAGGAAGCACAGAACATTGCATCGGGTTCATTAATCGTTCCACAATATGGACACTGTACCCCATTTGCCGACTGGAATTGCACAGCCTGCTGCTGTTCGACAGCCGGTCTGTCCATCACCAATTCTTCGCGTTGGAGTTCTTGTGCCCCCCTGCTAGTCCTTTCCGGATTAAGTGTAATATCGTTCATAAAATTGGTTTTTTAACTTAAGTTTGGTGCAAAGATAATAAAATTTTCTGAAACAAAACAAAAAACCGCCGTAAATTTACATTTACGACGGCATTTTTATGATAAAAGTGACAAATTTTACCACAATTGGAGCCTTTCTGACTTCGGAATGAACATTTTATCACCTTCTTTCACTCCAAACGCCTCATACCATGCATCGATGTGAGGAAGGGCACCATTGACGCGCCAACGACCCAGTGAGTGGGGGTCACTCTTGGTCCGATTTCGGATTTCCTCATCGGTGATGTTACCTGCCCACACACCAGCATAGGCATGGAAGAAACGTTGGTCGGCGGTCAGACCGTCCTTCTCGCCGAGGGGCATCAGTTTCGTGGCATTCTTATAGGCAGCCCAAGCCACCTGCAGACCACCGTGATCGGCCAGATTCTCACCCAATGTCAGACGACCATTTCCTTTGAGGTCGGGAAGCACATTAATGGCAGAGAAGAAGTCTGCATACTTATCCGTACGTTCTGTAAAGTTCTTTCCATCTTCAGCCTTCCACCAGTCATGCATATTTCCATCCTTGTCGAAGCGACGCCCCTGGTCATCGAATCCGTGTGTCATCTCATGACCGATCACCACACCAATGGCTCCATAGTTGAAGGCATCGTCGGCACTCATATCGAAGAACGGATACTGCAGAATACCTGCAGGGAAGCAGATTTCGTTGGTGGTGGGATTATAGTAAGCATTCACCGTTTGAGGTGTCATGTGCCAGTCGTCACGATCAACGGGTTTGCCAACGGTATGGTCAAGGCGCCAGGCATTCCAGAACTTAGCACACTCCTGCATATTTTCGTAATAAGATTTGGTCGGGTCAATCTCCAGTTTCGAGATGTCCGTCCACTTATCAGGATAGCCCACCTTGACATAGAAAGTATTCAGTTTCAGCAGGGCATTCACCTTCGTAGAGTCATCCATCCAGTCCTGAGCAGCAATACGCTCGCCAAGGGCTATCTGAAGGTTCTTCACTAAGGTAATCATACGCTGCTTGGCTGCCTCAGGGAAGTACTTCTCCGAATAGATCTTACCCAGAGCCTCACCCATCACACGCTCCACCTGACCAGTACTGCGTTTCCACAACGGATGATTCTCCTTACGACCAGAACGGATACGGCCATTGAAGTCGAAACTCTCTGCCACCGTTGCATCACTCAGATAGTTGGCTGCGCCAGAGATAAAGCCCCACTCCATCACGTCACGATACTCAGCAGGCTTGATACCAGCCACCAATGCGTTGGCGCCCTCGAGGAAAGCAGTCTGCCCAACCACCATCTCCTGCAGATACTTGGTCTGAACGCCCTGAGCATTCATCACCTTCACCAGAGGCAGGTTGGGATACTTCGTCTCAAACTCCTGGAGGGTCATCTTGTTGTAGTTGGCCTCAGGGTCACGAAGTTCCGTACGCGACTTCGACACTTTGGCCAGAGCCGTCTCCACCTTCATGATGTTCTGCATCTTCTTCGTGGCTGCACCCTTACTGAAGCCAAACAACTGGAACATCTTTACTACGTGTTTCTTAAAGGCTTCTCGGATGTCGGCTGTAGCCTTATCGTTATCGAGGTAATACTCCTTCTGTCCCAAAGACAGACCACCCTGATAGACGTTCAGGATATTCTGCGTGGCGTTCTTATCGTCAGCACCGAAACTACAGAAGAAGAACTCCTGTTCTCCGTATGGAGCCAACTCCAGTTGGATGTCCAACAACTGCTGGTTGGTCTTGGCAGCCTCCAGTTTCTTGATCAGGGGCATCAGGGGAGCCACACCCTCGTTGTTACGACGTGTGGAG
Source organism: uncultured Prevotella sp. (assembly GCA_905233555.1). Taxonomy (GTDB): domain Bacteria; phylum Bacteroidota; class Bacteroidia; order Bacteroidales; family Bacteroidaceae; genus Prevotella. The sequence goes on from CAJODF010000009.1 coordinate 42,418, forward strand.
TCCATAGCCAACTTGTAGAGATCGCTGAGTTTCTGCTCAATCGTACCCTTCTGGTAGGTATTGCTCTGCAATTCCTTCAGAATACCGTTGATACGCTTGTCGTTGTCCTCCTGCAGACGATCAAAACTACCATAGCGTGAATAGGCTGCCGGCAGCGGATGAGCCTTCATCCAACCACCACAGGCGTACTCGTAGAAATCATCACCAGGGCGCACACTTTTGTCGAAATCAGCCGTATTCAGGCCTGATCCGAGATTGCCCTGAGCCATTGTCATCAGTGAAATTGATGCCATTGCCATCATTGTTACAATTCTTTTCATCGTTCTAACTATTTTATTGATTCTGAATTAATTCCAATTCCTCGCTGAGTTTCTCCCAGCGTTCCACCTCTTCGTCGAGTGCCTGCTTGGTCTGAGTATATTCCGTCACCAGCACCATATCTGAGGCATTTTCAGGCTGCATCAGCAGTTCGTCGAGTTCTTTCAGTCGGGTTTCCATCTTCTCAATCTTCGCCTCCAATTCCTTCACGGCCTTCTCAGCACGATTTTTACGTTTCTGCTGTTCCTTGTGCTCCGCATAACTGAGGGTCTTGTTTAAGACTTGCTGAGAGACGGCCTGTTGCTCACCAGATGTTCCCTGCCTGGGAATATTTTGTTCCCTGCCTGAGAATAATTTGTTCCCAGCCTGGGAATTATTTTCCGCCTTCGTACCCAGTTCGCTGAGTTCACTTATCTTCTTCGTCTGAAGGAAGTCATAGATACCACCCAGATGCTCTCTCACTCGTCCGCCTCCGAACTCATAGACTTTCGTCACGAGACCATCCAGAAACTCACGATCGTGACTCACAATAATCGCCGTTCCGTCGAAGGCTTTGATGGCTTCCTTCAGCACATCCTTCGAGGGCATATCAAGATGGTTCGTGGGCTCGTCGAGAATCAGCAGATTGACGGGTTCCAGGAGCAGACGGATCATCGCCAGACGGCTCCTTTCTCCCCCACTGAGCACCTTTACTTTCTTATCACTCTCCTCGCCACCAAACATAAAGGCGCCAAGGATATCGTTGATACGCAGACGGACATCGCCCTTCGCTACGTTGTCGATGGTCTGGAACACAGTGAGACTCTCATCCAACAACTGTGCTTGGTTCTGGGCGAAATAGCCAATCTGGATGTTATGTCCTATCTTCAGTTCGCCCGTAAAGGGAATCTCGTCCATGATACATTTCACCAGTGTTGACTTTCCTTCGCCATTCTTACCCACAAAAGCCACCTTCTCGCCTCGTTTGATAGTCAGCGTCACGTGATCGAAAACGGTATGGGCCCCATAGTCCTTGCGCACCTCGTCGCAGATGATGGGATAGTCGCCACTACGCAGACAAGGCGGAAACTTCAGATGCATGGCGGAATTATCCACCTCATCGATCTCGATGGGAACGATCTTTTCCAGTTGCTTGATCTTCTGCTGCACCTGAACAGCCTTCGTAGCCTTATAACGAAAGCGCTCGATAAAGTCTTTCATATCAGCCACTTCCTTCTGCTGGTTCTCGTAAGCCCTCAACTGCTGTTCACGACGTTCCTTACGAAGCACAACGTACTCATTGTACTTCACCTTATAGTCTATCACCTGTCCGCAGGAAATCTCCAACGTACGGTTCGACACATTATTGATAAAGGCCCTATCGTGACTCACCAGCACGACGGCACTCGAACTCTGCGCCAGAAATTGTTCCAACCATTGGATACTCTCAATGTCGAGGTGGTTGGTGGGCTCGTCGAGCAACAACACATCCGGTTTCTGCAAGAGAATCTTCGCCAATTCGATACGCATACGCCAACCGCCAGAGAACTCCGACGTGGGCCGTTCGAAGTCTGTACGCAGGAATCCAAGTCCCATCAGCGTCCGTTCAATCTCCGCCTCATAGTTCTCAGCCCCCAGCATCAGATAGTGTTCATGCTCTGTGGTATATTTCTCAATCAGCGTCAGATAGCTCTCACTCTCGTAGTCCGTCCGCTCAGCGAGTTCCTGGTTCATCTTGTCCAGACGCTCCTTCATCCTCGTGATGTCGGCAAAAGCCTTCTGGGCCTCCTCGTGAACAGTAGTATCATCCTGCAGGATCATCACCTGCGGCAGATATCCAATACGGCAGTCGGCAGGCACACTCACGTTACCAGCAGTTGGCTTCTGCTGTCTGCAGAGTATCTTCAGCAGCGTCGATTTGCCGGCTCCGTTCTTACCCACCAGGGCAATACGGTCTCTGTCGTTGATGACAAAACTTGCATCAGCGAACAACGGCTTCACGCCAAACTCAACTTTCAGTCCTTCTACCGATATCATCGTTTATCCACGAACTTATAGTCCTTATACTGTTCTCTGGGGAATCGCAACATCTCATCCGTGATACCACCCGACTTGAAGTTGGAAATCTTAATGGTAGTCCAGATGAAGGCGATTTTGATACGAACCCTGATAGGCTCGTAGGTCTGTCGCTTCACCAAGGCATGAATCTCCTTGATTCCCTTGGCACCTTTCTTGGCTTTCAGGATCAGCATCAGTCCTTCCTCATCGTTGGCAATGCTGTAGTCGAAGTTCTCTGGCACAAACTTGAACTTGCTCGAATACTTGTCCGACTTGTTGTTCTTGGCATCATGGATCTCAACCTCTTTCTTCTTTTTCTTGATGGTATAGACCGTTGTGCCGTCGTTCCATGAGTTCATCTTCGCATCCACGAACTTGCTCTTCTTGCCTTTATACCAGATATTTCCCCAAGTCTTGTAGATTCCCGTGATGTTCACGTCATAGCGCAGGGTTGCTCCCTGTTCGCCAAAAACCTGCTGGTATGCCTGATTGAATATTCGCTTGGCCTGTCGCTCGTTCGGAGTCTCCTGAGCCTGTTGAGCCTGTACGGAAACAAGCATCGACAACAGCAACAAGACAGCAATAATAATCCTATTTCTCATTTATTTTTCAGTTTCAGGGTGCAAAAGTACACATTTCTCACGGATTATTCGTATTTTTGCAGCATAAATTAACGATTTGTATGGAAAAGAACATCTTTGCGAAACTGATTGCAACTCAACCTACAGGAACGGGCTGTCGACAACACACTCGCCCTTCTCGACGAGGGCTGTACCATCCCCTTTATCTCCCGTTACAGGAAGGAACGCACAGGAGCCCTCGACGAGGTTCAGATTGCCGCCATCAGCAATCAGTACGAACGCTACAAGGAAATCCAGAAGCGTAAGGAGACGGTTGTCAAGACCATCACTGACCTCGATAAGATGACACCAGAACTGGAGAAACGCATCAATGACTGTTGGGACGCAACAGAACTCGAGGACATCTACCTGCCCTATAAGCCCAAGCGCCGTACACGAGCCCAAGTGGCCCGTGAACAGGGTTTGGAGCCACTTGCCATGATCCTCCTGCAACAGCGTGAGCGTGACCCCGAGCGTGCTGCAGAGAAATATGTGAAAGGCGATGTGAAAGATGCCGAGACTGCCATCAAGGGGGCTCAGGACATCATCGCCGAGATGGTCAGCGAGGACGAACGGAGCCGTCAGCAACTGCGAGGCGCCTTCCGTCGGCAGGCTGTCATATCTTCAAAGGTAGTAAAGGCAAAAGCCAACAGCGAGGAGGCCGCTAAGTATAGCGACTACTTCGACTGGTCCGAGCCCTTAAAGCGTTGTTCTTCCCATCGTCTTTTGGCCATGCGTCGAGGTGAGAACGAAGGCATCCTCCGTATCAGTATTTCTCCCGATGATGACGAATGCATCGAACGCCTCCAACACCATTATGTCTATGGCAACACGCCATGTGGCAAATTGGTGGCAGAAGCCGTCGAGGATGGTTACAAACGCTTGCTAAAACCCTCCATCGAGACGGAGTTTGCAGTCCTCAGCAAGGAAAAGGCCGATGAAGAGGCTATCCGTGTCTTTGCCGAGAACCTTCGCCAACTGCTTTTGGGTGCACCTTTAGGTCAGAAACGTGTGATGGGTGTCGATCCTGGTTTCCGTACGGGATGTAAAGTCGTTTGTCTCGATGCTCAGGGTAATCTGCTCCACCACGAGGCCATCTTCCCCCACCCGCCTGTCAACAAACGGATGGAGGCAGCCATGAGCATCCAGAAGATGCTGAAGAAATACCAGATTGAAGCCATCTCCATCGGCAACGGCACCGCCAGTCGAGAGACCAACAATTTCATCAAAGACGTCCTCGCCGGACGCTATGACATCTCTTCCTCACGAGGCGAGGGAGAGATGCCACAAGTATTTACTGTATCTGAGGATGGTGCCTCAGTCTATTCCGCCTCAAAGATCGCCCGCGACGAGTTTCCTGATGAGGATGTCACCGTTCGCGGTGCCGTCTCGATTGGGCGTCGCCTGATGGACCCCCTCGCCGAACTGGTGAAGATTGATCCCAAGAGCATCGGCGTGGGACAGTATCAGCACGATGTGGACCAGACGAAACTCAAAACCTCGCTCGACCAGACCGTCGAGAGTTGCGTAAACAATGTGGGCGTCAACCTCAATACCGCCTCGCAGCATCTTCTGATGTACGTCAGCGGACTTGGCCCCACCCTCGCCAAGAACATTGTGGACTACCGCAAGGAGAATGGTGCCTTCACTTCTCGCGCCCAATTGAAAAAGGTACCTCGTTTGGGGCCCTCTGCCTTCCAACAGTGTGCTGGATTCCTTCGAATTCCAGGAGCCAAGAACCCACTCGACAACTCTGCCGTCCATCCGGAGAGTTACGCCATCGTGGAACAGATGGCAAAGGATCAGAACTGCGCCGTCATCAACCTTATTAATAATAAGGAGAAGCGCGAGGCCATCGACATCAAGCAATATGTGACTGACGAAGTGGGTATCCCTACCCTCACGGATATCCTCAAAGAACTGGAAAAACCAGGCCGCGACCCACGCCAGCAGATAGAGGAGTTTGAGTTTGATCCACGTGTAAATACCGTCGATGACCTCATCGAAGGAATGGAACTGCCAGGCATTGTGACGAACATCACCAACTTCGGCGCCTTCGTCGATATCGGCGTCCATCAGGATGGTCTCGTGCATATCTCCCAGATGGCGAACCGTCGCATCGCCCATCCCACAGATGTGGTGAAACTCCACCAGCACATCCGTGTCCGCGTCATCGATGTGGATCGCCGTCGCAACCGTATCTCACTGAGTATGAAAGGTCTCAGCAGTTAGTGCGTGACGGTTCAGGAAGATATAGGTGGTATTCAGGGCAATGTACTTGTCACGCATATACCATATTCCATGATAAGTACCTGTATTGCCCCATGAGTTCTTGACCATATAATACTTACGTCCGTACTTATCGACGGCTTTGCCATAGATCAGCATCACATGATCGTAAGTGGCATCCCACGAGTCGAAGCGCTGCTGGCGCAACTTCTGGGTAGGCTCCGTCTTCTCCTGAGCCAAACCCTGACGATCGAACCCATTGCCACTCACGTCACCACCCCAACACACATTATAACCTTTGTCGAGCGCTGTATCGATGATATTCATCAGCGTATCTATTGGCACGTTGTAACTCAAACGGGGACGCCACTTATAAGGCGCCTCTATGAAAAACGACGTATAGAAAGGATGATGCGTATAACTGGTGATGCTCACATAGTCATCGAAGTCCAGTCCCAGACTCTCTGCAAAACTCTTCGGCGTATATTCTCGACCCTCGTAGACGAACTTCTCAGGGCACTTGCCCAGATAAGCATCGAGGATGGCCTGATAACCTTCGAGCCACTGGCGCGAGAGTTTCTTCGCCTTATTCTTTGCCACAGCCTCGATATAGGGCGTGAGCACGCTGAAAAACTCCGTAAAGTTAGCCAATGAGTCGCCAGTCAACGAACCTGGTGCAGGCATCGCCTCCTCAGGACAGATGCCGTGCGTCTTCAACACCGCCAACACGTCATCAGCCGAGCCACCCTCAGAGAAACGGACGTCACCATGCATTCTGACGTAGTAAATGGCCTCATCCACATAATTCTTATTCGCCACGAACATCTCGCAGAGATCGTACGTACGTCCCGTCTTTCGGAGAATCTCTCCCTCGAAGAACCCCACCGTCGCAAAGTCCCAGCACGTACCACTACGGTTCTGATTCTTCACCGAAGTGATCGGATTCTCCTTGATGACAGTCATCCCCAACGAGTCCTGCTTCTCTTTCTGTGCCAGCACTTCAAGCGAAGCCAGCACCAGACATAAGCATACAAACCACTTCTTCATCGTCATTACCCATTCCGTTTGTTTACGTAGATAATCACGCCAATAATAACCAATGCAACAACTGCAACAATGTGTAACCAATCCATATACCTAATTATTTAATCGTTTCAACCACAATTCTGTCAGCAGGCAACCAATCGACGCTGTCCAAATGCTCCTTATTCAGCCACTTTGCCGCCTCGTGTTCTTTCAGCGTCAAGCCTCCACTCTCCACGTGACACCAAAAACAGTGCATCGTTAAATGGAATTTGGGATAGTCCCATTCCACCGTCTGCACCAACCTTTCTATCTCGATACGAGTTTCCAGTTCCTCCCATATCTCTCGTTTCAGTGCATCCTCAGGCGATTCATCAGGCTCCATCTTGCCTCCAGGAAACTCCCAGCCGTCCTTATAGTCTCCATATCCTCGCTGAGTAGCGAAAATGCGACCCTCACCATCGTGTATGATTGCTGCTACGACTTCTATCCGCTTCATTCCCTTTACAGTTTGATGGCACAAAAATACTAATTATTTCTCAAACAGCAAAGGTTTTTATTGTTTTTATTATTCTTCCGCCGCTTTCAAATACTCCCCCTCTTCCTCTATCTTCGGATAAGGCTTTCCGATAACGGCATGATCCTCCAACCAGATCTTATTCAGCGTATAGGCGAGAGACCTCAGCGTGTCTTCACGCTTAGCCGCCTTAAGTTCACATTCCCAGACAGTTATGCAATGCCACCCCATCTCCGCCAAACGTTTCTGCTCCTCGATATCCCGCTGCTGGTTCCTGCTAATCTTCGCCACCCAGAACTCTCGATTCGACTTCGGAATCTTACAACACTCCGAACTCTTAATTCTTAATTCTAAATTCTCAATTTGTGGCAACGCCACATTGTGTCCATGCCAGAAGCATCCATTCACGAAGATGCAAGTTCTGTATTTCTTCAACACCAAGTCCGGATGCCCAGGCAACCTCGGCGAATTCAGTCGATATCGGAATCCCCTTCTCCACAGCCCACGCCGCACAATCATCTCCCGCTTCGTATCCTTCGAATGGATCGCCGCCATATTCTTGTGCCGTTGTTCTGCCGAGAGTTTATCCATAGATTATTCCATCTCGTCAGGACTATCATAGAACTCCTTTGCCGCCAGGGCCTCATCGTCATTGCTGAACGCAGAATCCTCTTCGAAAATGCCTTCAACTTCCTCTTCAATCTCCCGATCTTCCAATTCCTCCGTTACTACCTTTTCTTTCTCTGGTGCGAAAGAGCCGACCTTACCCGATTTAATCCGATGTCTCATACCTTATTATATATATATTATGGTACAAAGATACTGTTTTTTTCTAAATTGACAATAGTATTTGCTTATTTATTGTTTATAAGATGAAGATTGCCCTGAAAAACGTTTCAAATTGCATATAACCACACAGACAGTTGGGTATAAGCGAACAATCTTTGGGGTATAGACAAACGATAGAAAAGTGCCACCTTTCTCCCGATTTCCATTATAACCAACCCTTTTCCCCATTAACTCTTCCCCTTGTCAAACTTATTATTCCGACACTCCGCGGTTACACGGTTACAGATGTAACCATGTGACCAATAAGCACAGAAAAGAAAGGTAGTTGAATTGTAAATAACTATAAATCACATTGTTATTTATGCACATAATGAAGAACTACCCCCGTACGGTTACATGGTTACACCTGTAACCGTGTAACCGTTCCTTGTCAGACAGCCCCAAAAGAACTAAACAGAGTCCTGTTTCACTGAAGCTTTAAGTTCTCCGTAAACTATTTCTATTATGCTTCTCTCCAAATCTCCATCAAGAGTAATATTAAGTTTCTCATCTGCAATACTAGATATATTTAAAAAAGCCTCGCTGATAATGTGATTTATTTCTTCAACATCTTCATACTCTATCAGTTCTTGGATTTTATTTTTAGTCATTGTTCTTAATTGTTATATGTTAATTCATATAATACTTTTTGGGCCTCACTCAAGGTAAGATCATCAAAATTGTAAAATTCTTCATTCCCTTTATTCTTAAACCAGACAATAGCCTCATAGTCATGAAAAACGCCGACTATGTGTTTATTGGGGGCCTTATTTAATCCTTGACTTTCTCCTATCACAATGTCACATTCAAGAGGATGCTCTTCATTAATGTGAACGGCACTTACCAATGCAGAAACTTTGTGTCTACAATCTTCAAACTCCACATCTTCATCATTGAAATCATACTCACAATCATTACAATGATAATCATTCCCTACATTAATAATGGTGTTCTCAGCACCACAAAACGGACATATTTCTATCTTCTTCATAGTCTTTTATACTAAATACCCGTAAATGCTAATGGAACAAAGCACCAGTCATCAATGTATTCGGGTTTGCTATCAGCCTGAATACCATTCTGATGTAATAGTTCTAAATCACTTTCAACCATTTGTCGAGTATATTCTTTTTCAAGGTAATCGTCACCATTATAATACACTGCATCAACATGATCCCGAATTAATTCGTATTCATTAGCGTCACACAATAAGTCCATCACAAAGATTTTGTCAGTTGTCTGACACCTTATTACAGTATAATTGGGATTCATGCGATTTGCTTAATAACCAATTAGTAAGATTCCTTTCAGGGGTAGTTTCAGTCGATTTGAAATGTATAAAGTTTCAAGGAATGTCTTTACCTCTTTATAATCATGTCCGATAGTTTGTGTACCTCCGCTG
>CAJODF010000010.1 GCA_905233555.1 uncultured Prevotella sp.
CATCTGCTCGAAGGTAGGATCGATCACATACTCACCGTTGACACGTGCAACGCGGACTTCCGAAATAGGGCACTCGAAAGGTATATCCGAGCAAGCCAGTGCTGCAGAGGCAGCAAAGCCGGCAAGTGCATCGGGCTGGTCAACGCCGTCGGCGCTGAGCAGCATCACATTTACGAATACTTCTGCGTGATAGTTACTTGGGAACAGTGGACGAAGTACACGGTCCACCAGTCGTGATGTCAGGATTTCATTGTCTGAGGCCTTACCTTCGCGCTTTGTGAATCCCCCAGGGAAACGGCCAGCGGCACTGTACTGTTCACGATAATCTACCTGCAGCGGCATGAAATCTGTTCCGGGAACTGCATCTTTTGCGGCACAAACAGTGGCTAGGAGTACGGTGTTGTTCATCGTCAGCATGACGGCACCATCGGTCTGTTTTGCCACTTTCCCGGTTTCAATGGTGATGGTCCTTCCATCAGCCAATTGAATGGTCTTTTTAATTACATTCATCTTGTTTAAAACATCTAAAAAATAAAAACCTCGGTGCGACCCATACGCTGAGAGTCGCTAAAAACGGCGCAAAGTTACACATTATTATATTAAAAAACGAAGAAATCGTGAATATTTTTCGTTTTTTATGAAAAATGTACTACCTTTGCACCCGCAAATCGAAAAATGGAATGAATATGAAGCATATTTGGAAGGCAGCCGCCATCATCTTGGCTGCAATAACCATTGCCTCATGCGGCAATAAGAAATTCAACGTGGAGGGGCAGATTACCAACGCCAAGGACTCCGTGCTCTACTTCGAGAACGTGGGAATTGAGCAGGTAAGTGTACTCGACTCCGTGAAACTGGGCGAGGACGGAAGTTTCTCTTTCAGTGAGGAGGCCCCGCTAGCCCCGGAGTTCTATCGCCTGAGGATTTCCGACCAGATCATCAACGTCAGCATCGACTCCACGGAAACGGTGACCATCAAGGCACAGTATCCGCTGATGGCTACAAACTATGAGGTCAGCGGCTCTGACAACTGTCAGAAGATCAAGGAACTGGCCCTGAAGCAGATCAGTCTGCACAAGGAGGCTATGGCTATCCAGGAGAACACAGACTTGGGTGTGGATGAGGCTAACGACAGCATCATGAAACTCATCGATCTATACAAACAGGATATCAAGAGCAACTATATCTTCAAGGAGCCGATGAAGGCCTACAGTTATTTCGCTTTGTTCCAGACTCTCGGCAACTGGCTGCTTTTCAATCCCCGCAGCAATAAGGAAGATATCAAGGTGTTTGCCGCCGTGGCCACCAGTTGGGACACATATCACCCCCATTCCGAGCGCGGTCAGAACCTGCATAACATCGCCATCGAGGGCATGAAGAACCAGCGCATCGTGGAGGCAGAGCAGAACCAGACCATCGATGCCAGCAAAGTGACCGAGGCCGGTGTGCTCGACATTGCCCTGACCGACAATAAGGGTCAGACACGTCGTCTGACAGATTTGAAAGGCAAGGTGGTGCTGCTCGATTTCCATGTCTTTGCCCTGAAGGATTCGCCCGCACGTATCCTTTCACTCCGCGAACTGTATAACAAATACCAGGCTCAGGGTTTTGAGGTCTATCAAGTCAGCCTTGATTCCGACGAGCATTTCTGGAAACAGCAGACAGCAGCCCTGCCTTGGGTCTGTGTGCGCGATGCGGATGGCATGCAGTCGCAACAGTTGATGTTGTATAACATCCAAACTATCCCTGATTTCTTCCTGATTGATCGCGGCAACAACCTCGTGAAGCGTGCTGTCCAGATCAAGGATTTGGAGGCTGAGATCAAGAAACTGCTGTAAAGGTGAAAAGGTGAAAAAGTGAAAAGGTGAAAAAGGACATGAAAAGAGTTCTGACTATCCTGACAATCAGCGTACTGGTGCTGACAGCCCAGGCCAAAGTAAGGTTACCGCATATCATCAGCGATAACATGGTACTGCAGCAGCAGACGGATGTGCGTCTCTGGGGATGGGCCAAGCCCGGCAAGACCGTCAAGGTGACCACCTCATGGAATGAGACTGCCACAGCCCAAACCGGTAAGGACGGGAAATGGCTGGTGAAGGTCAGAACACCACAAGCCTCATACGCACCGCTCTCCGTTACCTTCGACGATGGTGAACCTTTGACCATCCACAACGTGGTGGCCGGCGAGGTATGGGTATGTGCAGGACAGTCGAATATGGAGATGCCCGTCAAGGGCTTCGGCATGTGTCCTGTGGAGGATTACAACCATCATGTGATTGATGCCATCAATTCCAAGGGTGTGCGTAGCGTGAAGATACCAAGTGAGATGCGTGCTACCCCTCAGGACGATGCCCAGTGCGAATGGCGCCTGTGTTCACCGCAGACAGTCGGTGAGTTCTCCGCAACCGGTTATTTCTTCGCCCGTCTGTTGAGTCGTACACTCGACATCCCCGTAGGCATCATAGAAGCCAATAAAGGAGGTACGCGCGTGGAAAGTTGGCTCACTAAAGAGAATCTGGAGAAATATACCAACGACCCCACAGACTCCGTAGAGATCTGTAAGAAATGGGCAGAATGGGACTATCACCGTTCATTGCTCTGGGGTAATGGTACTTTTAATCCCATTCTGAACTATATCGTTAAGGGTATCCTTTATTATCAGGGTTGCTCGAATGTGGGCGACCCGGGCGATCAGTATTCGCAGCGCATGAAACTGCTTGTGGAGCAGTGGCGCTCACAGTTCGGACTCGGCGAGATTCCTTTCTATTTCGTACAGATAGCCCCATGGGCATACGACGACGGTAATGTCGATGGCATCAGCGGTGCTCTCCTTCGCGAACAGCAGTGGAAGGCCGCACAGATTATTCCCAACAGCAGTCTAGTATGTATCAACGACCTTGTCTATCCCTATGAGTACTCGCAGATACATCCTGCTCAGAAACAACCCGTGGGCGAACGTCTGGCTTTCACAGCCTTGAACCGAGACTACGGATTCGAGACAATTCAATACAAGAGTTCTTCGTATAAGGATATGACTATCAAGAACGATACCGTCTTCATCCATACACAGGACAACTACTGGTGCGATGCGCCTTTCGAGCAGATGGAAGGCTTTGAGATTGCCGGTGATGACAAGGTGTTCCACCCTGCCAGCGCCAAGCATTTCTGGCAGCCCGGCGGGGGTTATTGGGATGAGGCCATCATCGTTACCTCACCAGAGGTGAAAAAACCCGTGGCCGTCCGTTATTGTTTCAAGAACTTCCAGATCGGTAATGTCCACAATGGTGGCAACCTGCCGCTCTTCCCATTCCGTACAGACAACTGGGAGAAGTGAAAAAGTGAATAGGTAAGAATGAAAGAGCATCCACTAGAATTATTCCACTATTGTCCGAAGTGCGGTAGTCCTGACTTCGAGATCAATAACGCCCTGAGCAGGCATTGTTCCAGTTGCGGATTCACCTATTACCAGAACCCCCGTGCCTCTACGGCAGCCTTCATCCTGAACGGCAAAGGAGAGTTGTTGGTAGCCCGCCGAGGTAAGGAACCCGCCATGGGAACACTCGACCTACCAGGTGGATTCGTAGATAACAACGAAAATGCCGAACAAGGGATGGTAAGGGAAATCTTCGAGGAGACCGGTCTCACTATCGACAGCGCCGATGTGACCTACCTCTACTCTATTCCCAATGTTTATCGCTATTCAGGCATGGATATCCATACCCTCGACCTCTTCTTCCTCTGCCATGTAGAAGACGATGTCGTCGTCAAGGCTGCAGACGATGCTGCCGCCTGTTTCTGGGTACCGTTGCGCGAGGTTTATGTAGAGCGCTTTGGACTACGCTCCGTCCGACAGGCGGTACATACCTTCTTACAGAGAAAATATAAATAAAACAAAATATGCAAAAAAATCTCGTAATTGTAGAGTCTCCCGCTAAGGCAAAGACGATAGAAAAGTTCCTGGGCAGTGACTTCAAGGTCATGTCGAGTTATGGTCACATCCGGGATCTGAAGAAGAAAGAATTGAGCATCGACGATGATACGCTCGAACCAGAATATGAAATCCCTGAAGACAAGAAGAAACTCGTCAACGAACTGAAGTCGAATGCGAAAAAGGCAGAGAAAGTCTGGCTGGCATCCGATGAAGACCGTGAGGGAGAGGCCATTTCATGGCATCTGTGCGAGGTGCTGGGACTCGATGAGAAGAAGACCAACCGTATCGTATTCCACGAAATCACCAAACCGGCTATTCTGGAGGCTATCGAACATCCGCGGCATCTGGATATGAACCTTGTAAATGCCCAGCAGGCCCGTCGTGTGCTTGACCGTCTGGTAGGTTTCAAACTCTCACCCGTATTGTGGCGCAAGGTAAAGCCTGCTCTCTCGGCTGGTCGTGTGCAGAGTGTGGCCGTACGTCTTATTGTGGAACGCGAACGGGAAATACAGGATTTTAAGAGCGAACCCTTCTATAATGTCTATGGAACGTTTGCCATCATGAATCCTGATGGCTCCGCTATGGAGGTCAAGGCACAGTTAGCCAACAAACTCAAGACCTATGAGGAAGTCATCGATTTCCTTGAGAAATGCAAAGAAGCTACCTTCACGGTGGAGAGCATCAACAAGAAACCGATGAAACGTACGCCGGCTCCTCCGTTCACCACTTCTACACTGCAACAAGAGGCTGCCCGTAAACTTGGTTTCACGGTCAGTCAGACCATGATGGTGGCTCAGCACCTTTATGAAAGCGGACGTATCACCTATATGCGTACCGACTCTGTCAACCTGTCGAAACTCTGTCTGGGTGCCAGCAAACAGGAGATTATCAATCTCTATGGAGAGCAGTACAGTAAGACACGCCAGTATCACACCAGTTCCAAAGGTGCCCAGGAGGCTCACGAAGCCATCCGTCCTACCTATATGGACAAAACAGAAATAGAGGGTACAGCCCAGGAGAAACGTCTCTACGAATTGATCTGGAAACGGACCATCGCCAGTCAAATGGCAGATGCTGAAATCGAGAAGACAACAGTTAATATCAATATCTCTACAACTGACGAACAGTTTGTAGCCCAGGGCGAAGTGGTAAAGTTCGACGGTTTTATTAAAGTCTATCGTGAATCCGTTGACGATGAGGAGCAACAGGACGAATACGCCCACATCCTGCCCCCGTTGAAGAAAGGTCAGGAACTGACACGTCGTGAGATTCAGGCCACAGAACGCTTTACCCAAGGTCCCCAGCGTTATACAGAGGCTAGTCTCGTACACAAACTGGAGGAGTTGGGTATCGGTCGCCCGTCAACCTATGCTCCGACAATCTCCACCATCCAACAGCGTGAGTATGTCCAGAAAGGCGACAAGAAAGGTGAGGAGCGCACCTATACGGTTGATATTCTGAAAGGAAAACAGATTGCGCAGAAGAAGCGTAAGGAACTGGTCGGTTCAGATAAGGGTAAACTGTTACCAACCGATATCGGAATCGTCGTGAATGACTTCCTGATGAAGAACTTCAAGGAAATCATGGACTATAACTTTACGGCCAAGGTGGAGCAGGACTTCGATAAGATTGCCGAAGGGAATGAGAAATGGCAGTCGATGCTGAAGGCGTTCTACAAAGATTTCGAGCCTTCTGTGGAGGATACCCTGAATAGTCGTCAGGAGCACAAGGCCGGTGAGCGCCAACTGGGTGCCGACCCAAAGACAGGCAGACCCGTCTTCGTGAAAATCGGACGCTTCGGACCTGTGGTTCAGATTGGCACAGCAGATGATCAGGAGAAACCCCAGTTTGCCCAGTTGCCCAAGGAGCAGAGTATGGAGGCTATCACCCTTGATGAAGCACTAGAACTCTTCAAGTTGCCTCGTACCCTTGGAAACTATGAAGGTATGACCGTCACCATTGGTACCGGACGCTTCGGACCATACGTCCTACACGACCGGAAGTTTACCTCACTGCCAAAGGGCGAAGACCCGATGACCATCACACTTGAAAAGGCGATTGAACTGATCAACGAGAAACGTCACCAAGAGACGAAGAAGCATATGAAATTCTTCATGGAAGATCCCAAACTGGAAATTCTGAATGGTCGCTATGGCCCATACTTGGCATACGACGGGAAGAACTACCGTCTGCCGAAATCGATGCATGAGAAAGTGGCAGACCTGACATACGAGGAATGCATGAAGATTATCAATAAGGCATGAAGAGAGTCATCCTCATAGGCTACATGGGTGCTGGTAAGACGACTGTCGGCAAAGCACTTGCACAGGAACTTGGCATCACTTTCTACGATCTCGACTGGTATATCTCCAGTCGGATGCGCAAGACCATTGCCCAGATCTTCGAGGAACGTGGCGAAGACGGATTCCGGCAGATAGAGCGCAATATGCTCCACGAAGTGGCCGAGTTTGAGGATGTTGTCATCAGTTGCGGAGGAGGGACCCCCTGTTTCTTCGATAATATCGACTACATGAACCAGCAGGCGCCTGTGGTCTATCTGAAAGCAGAACCAGAAGTGCTCTACAAGCATCTAGCTATGAGCAAAAACGACCGTCCGTTACTACGTGGAAAAAGTCAGGAAGAACTGATCACTTTCATCCGCGAGCAACTGGATAAGCGGGAGCCTTTCTATACAAAGGCTGCCTATTCCCTCGATGTTAGTCTGATGGATGACTATACTAAGATCAAGAACAGCGTAGCCCAGGTTAGAAAGTTATTGAATATATGAAAAAATGGACCATTGAAGACTCCAAGGAGCTCTACAACATCAACGGTTGGGGAACGTCCTACTTCGGCATCAACGAAAAAGGTGATGTCTATGTCTCACCATGTAAGAATGATACGCAGATTGACCTGCGTGAAGTGATGGACGAACTGGCATTGCGCGATGTCACGTCACCCGTCCTGCTCCGTTTCCCGGATATCCTCGACAACCGTATCGAGAAAACCTGGAGTTGCTTCAAGAAAGCATCGGAGGAGTACGACTACAAAGGTGAGAATTATGTAGTCTATCCCATCAAGGTAAACCAGATGCAGCCCGTCGTCGAAGAGATTATCTCTCACGGACGGAAATTCAACCTGGGACTGGAGGCTGGTTCAAAGCCCGAATTGCATGCCGTCATCGCGATGCAATGCCAAAGCGACTCCATCATTGTGTGCAACGGCTACAAGGACCAGAGTTACATCGAACTCGCCCTGTTGGCACAGAAAATGGGCAAGCAAATCTTCATCGTCGTAGAGAAGATGAACGAACTGGAGATCATTGCCAAAGAGGCTAAAAAAATGAATATCCGTCCGAACATCGGTATTCGTATCAAACTGGCTTCGAGTGGTTCTGGCAAATGGGAAGAGAGTGGTGGTGACGCTTCGAAATTTGGCTTGACAAGCGCTGAACTGTTAGAAGCTTTAGAGTTGCTGGACAAGAAAGACATGCGCGACTGTCTGCGCCTAATCCATTTCCATATCGGCTCGCAGATTACCAAGATCCGTCGTATCCAGACAGCATTAAGAGAGGCCTCACAATTCTATATCCAGTTACACAAGATGGGTTATAATGTGGACTTCGTTGACTGTGGCGGTGGTCTGGGTGTCGATTACGACGGTACCCGTTCCCCATCAAGTGAGTCTTCGGTCAACTACTCTATCCAGGAATATGTCAACGACTGTATCTACACTTTTGTAGATGCCGCTAACAAGAACGACCTGCCCCACCCCAATATCATTACTGAGAGCGGACGTTCTCTGGCTGCCCATCACTCGGTATTAGTGATTGATGTGCTGGAAACAGCCTCACTCCCTGAAATGCCAGAGGAGTTTGAGCCGGATGAGAACAGCCATCAGTTAGTAAAAGACCTCTATGAGATCTGGGATAACCTCTCGCCTCGTAACGTGCTCGAAGACTGGCACGATGCCGAGCAAATCCGTGAAGAGGTGCTCGACCTGTTCAGTCATGGTATTGTCGATTTGAAGACCCGTGCCGAGGTAGAAGCCATGTATTGGAGTGTCTGTCACGAGATCCATGCCCTGGCCAAGAGCCTGAAACATATCCCCGAGGAACTGATGAAGATTGACAAACTCCTTGCAGACAAGTACTTCTGCAACTTCTCACTCTTCCAAAGCCTCAGTGACTCATGGGCCATCGACCAGGTCTTCCCGATCATGCCCATCCAGCGTCTCGACGAACGTCCTACGCGAAATGCAACCATCCAGGACATTACCTGTGACAGTGACGGTAAAATCGCCAACTTCACAACCAATCGTCACAACGCCCATGCCCTACCCGTTCACTCGTTGAAGAAGAACGAACCCTATTACCTCGGAGTGTTCCTCGTGGGAGCCTATCAGGAGATTCTCGGCGACATGCATAATCTCTTCGGAGACACCAATGCCGTCCATATCTCTGTGAAAGACGGAACATACCATATTGATCAGATCATTGACGGTGAGACTGTGGAAGAAGTGCTCGAATACGTGCAGTATAATCCGAAGAAACTCGTGCGCCAGTTAGAAGTGTGGGTTGCTAAGAGCGTGAAGCAGGGAAAGATTTCCCTCGAAGAAGGCAAGGAATTCCTCAGTAACTATCGCTCCGGCCTCTACGGCTATACTTACCTGGAATAATGAAAGAAAAACTGACCATAGTAAAAGTTGGAGGGGCCGTCGTCGAAGACGAGGCCCAACTCTCACAACTCCTCAAGGACTTCTCTGCCATTGAAGGCAGGAAGGTATTAGTACATGGAGGAGGTCGTAAGGCAACAAAGGTGGCTGAGTCACTTGGCATCGAATCAAAAATGGTCAATGGCCGACGCATTACCGATGCAGAAATGCTCAGCGTGGTGACGATGGTCTATGGCGGTCTGGTGAACAAGAACCTTGTAGCCCGTCTTCAGGCCAATGGTATCAATGCCCTCGGACTTACAGGAGCCGACATCAACGTCATCCGCAGTCATAAGCGTCCCGTTAAGGACGGTGTTGACTTTGGCTTTGTGGGCGATGTGGATCAGGCCGATGGCAAGATGCTTAGCAAACTGATTGAAGAAGGCATTACCCCTGTGATGGCTCCGTTGACCCACGATGGCCAAGGCAATATCCTCAACACCAATGCCGATACCATCGCCAGCGAAACCGCCAAGGCTCTGGCTCCCTATTACGATGTGACACTCATCTTCAGTTTTGAGAAGAAAGGTGTCTTGCGTCATCCTGATGATGACGATTCCGTCATCCCCACCATTACGCACACAGACTTTATAAAGTATAAAGAAGACGGTACCATCAGCGGCGGTATGCTCCCTAAAATCGAGAATGCCCTTTCAGCCATCGACGCAGGTGTCAGCCGAGTCATCATCACCCTTGCCACTGCCATTGATGGACAACATGGTACCATTATTCAATAAAAGGCGAGTTTTTTCGCCTTTTATTGTAACTTTTCCCCATCTTAATCGTCATTAATAATAGAGAGGATGAAAAAGATCAGTTTCTGGAACGATGTCCTGCCACTGAAGAATGAACTCTTCCGGCTTGCCCTCCGCATCACTCTCAACCGTGTGGAGGCAGAAGATGTTGTACAGGAAACGATGATCAAAGTCTGGAACAGGCGAGACCGCTGGGACGAACTCGAATCCATCGAAGCCTTCTGCCTCACCATTTGCCGGAACATCGCCATCGATAAGATGCGAAAGATGGAGAACCTGAACCAGAGTCTGGCTGATGAGCACGATGCTCCTGACCAGAGTTACTCATCCAATCCCGAGGAGCAGGCCATGCAGCAGGACAGAATCCAACTGGTACGCCGACTCATCGACAACCTGCCGGAGAAGCAACGGAGCGTCATGCAACTGCGAGACATCGAAGGCAAAAGTTACAAAGAGATTGCCCAGATACTGGACATCAGCGAGGAACAGGTGAAAATCAACATCTTCCGAGCCCGCCAGACTATCAGGCAGAAATTTATAGAAACAGAGAAATATGGACTATAAGTATATCGAACAACTCTTGGAGCGCTATTGGCAGGGAGAAACAACCCTGCAAGAGGAAGCCATTTTGCGTGCTTTCTTCTGTCAGCCGGATATCCCGGATCATCTCCGGAGATACCAGCCTCTCTTCGTTCTCGAAAAAGAGGAACCGCTGGGCGATGACTTTGATGCCCGTATTCTCGGGATAATTGAAGAAGAAGATGAACCAAAGGCAAAGGTTGTCACACTGACCAGCCGACTGATGCCGCTCTTCAAGGCCGCTGCCATTGTGGCCATCATTCTTACACTGGGCAATGCCGCACAGGCTCCCTGGAACTATGGGTGGGATAACCCGAAGGACGAATATGCCAAGTTCCACCAGCAGCAGAATGCTGACTCTGTCAATCTGCTGAGTCCTATGCAGGCAGAGAATGTTAATGACAGCGCTCTGGCTCCTAAGCCAGAAGCCGCCCAGTATATTGAGTAGATAATTTTTCTATGCTTTTCTATACCATCATTAATTAACACAAAAAAAGAAACTGTGAAGTTTCAATTCTCTCAAATTTTTCATAACATGCTAAAAAGAAGAATGGGCTGCACCGAGATTTCGGGCAGCCCACTTCATTTTTCACTTTTCACTGTTCACTTTTCACTTCTTCATTCTCAGATTCAACTGATAGATGGACGGTATCAAGATACACAATGAGAACGCCACAGCCATCAGCACAGTCTGCTGGTTTCCAAAGAAATCTGTCGTTTTCAAGTCGGGATCCGGATAGAAGGCCATCAGCACGTATGCGATGGTGTTGTTCACCCAGTGATAAACTACACCCGGCACAATACTGTCCGTGCGATAGTACATCCAGCCCAGCAGAATGCCAATCAGGAAAGCATGCGGCATCTGGGCCGGATTCATGTGGATAACCGAGAACATCACGGCAGAGATGATAATACCAATCCACGGATTGCTTTTCCACCGTAATAACGCCCGGAGGATGGCCCCACGAAACACCAACTCCTCCACCAACGGTGCCATCAACCCAATGACGAAATAGCCAAAGCGGTTGTTCATGATCAGTTCAAACTCTTTTTCAGCATAATTGGGCAGTTCCGGCATCAGTTCCTGTATATAGGTGGAGGGAATGATGGCTCCAAAGGCAGCCAGAACACACCAGAACAGTACGGTCCAAGGGCGCGTCCGCACCCAATGTCTCGACACCTCGGCCCATTTCAAAATCAGGAACAACACCAAAGTAGTCACATCTGCCAATGCCGTTGTGATAATCAGTCCTGTGGCATCCACTTCCGTTCCTTGTCCCTTCATCAGGATATAGGCAGCCATCACAATGCCGCCAGCCACAAACTGGATGCCTGCAAACACCATCAGATAAATCAATGCCCTCTTCATCTTAACTATTCACTTTTCACTATTCACTTTTCACTTCTCACTAACTTTTCCATCGCCTCAGCCCTGTCAGCTTTGAGTTGTTCCACCAGTGCCTCACGGCTGTCAAACCGTCGTTCTGAACGTAACCTGGACACGAACTCCACAGTGAGATCCTGCCCATACACATCACCCACCCTATCCAATATATGTACCTCGAGTGTCTGTGTCGTACCGTCAAAAGTCGGACGTGTACCGATATTCATCATCGCCGGCATCCGTTCTGTGCCGAGTATTGCCCAAACGGCATAAACCCCTGAAGCAGGAATCACCTTATTGGGATTCTCTACTGCCAAGTTGGCTGTCGGGAAACCAATCTCATGACCGATATGCTCTCCAGCCACCACCTTACCTGTCAATATGTAGGGTCTAGTCAGACCTTCCTGCATCCGTTCCACCTTTCCCTCTAATAACAACTGACGGATGGCCGACGAACTGACAGCCTCATCTGTTCCAGGAAAAGTGGCCTCATCACCTCGCAGCACCTCCATGCCTAATGCCTTCCCGTAGCGTACATAATCGTCGAAACCCTCTGCCCGGTTCCGTCCGAAACGGTTGTCATAGCCCGTCACCAGCACTTCTACCCCCAGTTGCTCTTGGAGCACATGCTGCATAAAGGCCTGAGCCGTGAGGTTGGCCAGTTCTCTTGTAAACGGGAGTATCACCAGATGATTCACTCCCAACGCCGCTATCAATCGCACCTTCTCCTCAGGTGTGGAGAGCAATTGGGGACGATATTCCGAATCGAACAACTCACGTGGCTGGCGGTCGAAAGTCACCACCACCGAAGGCAGTCCCTTCTCCTTGGCTTTGCGTAGCACCGTGCTGATGAGCAACTGATGCCCCCGATGCACGCCGTCGAAGCAACCGAGGGTTGCCACACAGCATCCTTCGAGCCTCATACCCTCCCGCAAGTTGGTCGTTTTCATCAAAATAATAACAATTTTACAAAAAACATTTGGCGTTTCCCCAAAAATGATGTACCTTTGCACCCGAATTCCGCACAAAGGCGCAAATTCACCGGACTTGTAGCTCAGTTGGTTAGAGCAACAGACTCATAATCTGGAGGTCCCAGGTTCAAGCCCTGGCTGGTCCACTTCCCCTTTTACCATACTTGGTTTGCTGTCGGGTACTGATACCAGTCTTGACAGTCTTTTTGATTCTCCACCCATTCGCCAAACGAATGGCCAAGAGTCATATAGGCTCCAAACATAGCCGGCGTGCCATCCTCCGTACGCTTTCTGAAACCAATCTGACAGCCTTCCAACGGATATTGGAAGTAACGTGTCGGAATCTTCAGCGCCCAAGGGATATCCTTATACTCGATGGCATCGTAATTATAAAATGTCTGGGCATCCCTGAACTCATCCAAGTGTACCTCAATCCTATTAGCCATATAGTAGGTCATGATAAAGGGGTCTATCATTTCGTGAGTGAGATTGTTCAGACCACCCTCATTTTTAAAATAAATGGTGAAATCGGCACTCTTGGCGTAGGTCTGGTCATAAGGATCTTCAAATGACCTCATCACATTGTATTTTTTACGTTCAAATTCATCATTGATGGTCAGAATGTCATCACCTATAGCCCAGTGGGCATCCACAAACAGGTTGATGACGGCCTCACCAGTTCCCTTTTTCCCAGTACCATTCTTACCTTCCTGAAGAATCTTATCATTAGGAAGCAAGCCGTACGACAGTTTCGGCACGTTGACGTTCAGCGTCTTACCGCCTTTCGCCACCACACTGTCAATATCCTGATAGCGATAGCCCACCAGACGGATGGCACCTGCAATCTGTCTCTGGGAGCCTACTGCAGACAGTGTCAGATGCACGTCTATCTGCTTCTGCCCAGTACGCTCCAAGCCGATGCGCATCACCAGATCGTTGAAATCATAGTCGCCTGCCTCTGGGAAACTCTCCTCATAGCAATAAGTATAAGCCATGATATTGGGCGATGCTAAACGAGGTTTCTGTTTCGTGGCTATCGGATCCGTAAAATCTACATAGTGCTCCATCGAGCCGAAACTGGTTACAGTATAAGTGCCGTCCTTATCAACTAAGGCCGCATAAAGCGTGGTCAGCAAATTGGGCACAGAGACAGACAACGTCAGTTGCTCTCCATCTTTCACATACGCCCGTCCCATCAACTCCGCCTCTGTCGAGGTAATAGGATTGTCACTATAGATTTCCAACCGCTGAGCCCCCACGTTCGCATTCACCGTAAACTGGTAAGTGCGGCTTACAGCCAACTGCCACGTATGGTTCCAATCCACACTATCTACTGGCGAAATATGCTTCCTGTATTTCTCAAACTTCTCTTTGTCGTAGTCAAGTTCCTTGCTGCATGAAATGGTACTTATCACCATGACAGCAGCAATAATGAGAATCGGTTGATTGAATTTTACTATCTTCATAGACAAAAACGTTTATTTTGCTGACAAAATTACTAATTTTCTCGCTAAAGTAGTACAAAAATGACCCCATTTTACAGAATTTAACAATAAAAATGATATAACTTGGGGAAAATGTATTAATTTTGCGCCATCAATTGATATAAAGTTACGTAACACTCTATTAAAATCTTATTAAGATGAAGAAGTATTTGATAACAGGAGCATTGGCTCTCGTCGCCTGCGCAACCCTCACTAGTTGCCACAGTGATGAAGAATTCTCCGGCTCCCTCATTGAACAGAAACTACAAACCTACGAAAAGGTTTTCAAAGAGGAGTTTGGAGAGGTCAACCCGAACCAAGACTGGGGCTTCGGTGTCGTTAACCAGATTTCTGCAAGGACACGTGCTGATGAGGTAATTGACCCCACCACTCATGTAGGTGCCTATCCCGATGCCAATATGTGGACATCAAAAGGATATTTGGCTCCCCCACCTCTGACTACCTCGCAGAAACTGCGTGCGCAATACTATTTCCAGATGAACAAGATCGTGGTTCCAAACCGTCCGAACTACGGCACGAAAGATTTCTTCATACAGCAGGTATATGACGGCGGAGATGATCCTATGACAGGATATACAAGCAACAACAACCCTGAAACTGGGGAACCTTATTCTAAAGAAGTATATTTGGCTGCTAACAATGAGACATATATTCAGAGTGGTGAACACATGGATCATCTGACAGCCGGCCCTGGCCATCTGCATATATACAACTTTAACAATGGTAATTGCAGCACCAACGATAATGTGGCCAATAGAGACCAGACTGATGTGAACAACACTAAACAGCAACACTCTGACAAGATTCAGTTGATGCTGAAAACACCTACCAGTTGTTTCGGCTATGCCAACAGCGATGCCAGTTTCGTACGTGACGACCGCTGGACACTTGTCGGTGCTAAGACAATTGATGAGTTCTGCGACAGCGATGCTGGCTTCCAAGCCTGGCTTTCTAAAAGACTGCCTGCTGGCGAAGAGGACAAGAAATGCGACGATGAGTACCATCGTAGTTATATTGGCTTCGACTTCGACATGCTGCCCGATGAGCACATTATTTCGGGTAGTTACGAATGGGATACTTCCGTAACTCCTCATAAGTGCACGAAAGTTAATTACTATAATTATTTCTGCATTTATATTGGAAATGACACCAAGATCTGGAATGGCAAAACTTTAGTTGACGTTACCTCTGTTGGTGAGGTTGGGTATAAGGATGGTAATAGAGTGCTATATCCCTATATGCCTAACACTACGGAAAAAGTCAAGATGGTGAACGCAAACACAAACGAGTACTGCGGCTCTTCTGAGACCTGGAATGATGATTATTGGAAATATACGGATAGTGACAATACTGTTTACAAGCGTATAGACTACATGAACACAGCGTTGAATGCAGGCAAGTTACCCACTACTTCTTCTGACAAGACCTGGGTAACAATTGGTAATTGCGCCGATGGTTACTATAGCGACTGGATTGTCACCTTCATGCCTGCAACTTCAGGAATCACTCTCCCCATTGAGGATGGCGGACAATCGACAACCTTCATCAGGCGCACATACAGGCAACTGTGCTATAGAACCGACCGCGGTCCAACGGGTCGAATCATGTGCGAAGACCTTGGTACGTCAAGCATCAGCGATATCGACTTCAACGACATCGTATTCGATGCCTGGATGTATAATATGGTGCCTCTGGTCAGGACAAAGATCGTAAAAGTTGTAAACAACGTTGAAACAGAAATAATAAAGGACTGGAGCGACGATTGGGAAGAGGATCCTGCCTATGCCGATCGAGCCCACACCGTGACCGACGTCTATTTGCTCGCTGGCGGTGGAACCATTCCTGCTACTGTGAATGGCGTTGCCTTCAAGAGCGCTCTTGGAAGTGAAAACCCAATTCTCGTCAATACCGTTGACGATCGTGACAAGGATAACCCCAAGAAATATGGCAACCCATTCGATAACAAAATAGGATGGCATCAGCCTGCTGAACTGAAAGATATAGAGAATCTTAATTCGTTTAATGATATCGATGTTGTTGTACTCTACCAGAACTCTCCTGTTAAACTGACATCTGAGCCTGGCGAGGTGCCTCACAAGATATGTGTTCCAATCGGCACCAAGTGGCCATACGAGCGTGTCGTGATAAACGAAGCATACGATTTCAACGATTATGTCAAGAATGGCTCCACTGTTACGTGGAGCAGCGAAGAGAATGCAAAGCCCATATATAATGACAACGATAAGATTATCGGATACTACCTTGATGAGAGGGTGAGGGAAGACAATGTTTGGACAAAGGATGCAAATGATACAGAACCCAGAAACGAGACAGGAAGCCGTTATCATGGCGATATACCTGAGGAATCCGAAGAGTCAGACATTACAGGTATTCCGTACAAAAACAGTGCCCGTGAACTTGGAACTCTCACTACTCCTATAGACCTTGGCTATAATCCTGCTGAGGACGAAGAAGTAACGGAAAGTGGCACCAGCGGCGGCTATCAGCAAGGTGATCCCGTACTCATACGTGTAAGACATTAATGTTTAACTCCTAAAATGAGAACAAAGTTATGAAGACAAAGAATATTTTCAGAATGCTTCTCGTAGCAGCAGCGCTGCTGATGGGAGCGAACAATGTAAAGGCAGATATCACCTTATATGATAGTGAGTGGTCAGATTCTTTTGATTTCCCTGCCTCTGCCTTTAACAATGTAACATCAGGGTCTAGAATCCAGATGTACACACGACAAGGATCTGGTAACTTATATAATTTTGGTAGTCCATACCATAGTTATGGAACGGATAATATCTATGGAGGTGATGTTGCCAATTATTATCACTCTGATGGTGGATATATCGAATTCCTTATTACTCCTGAATGGCTTACAACCTTACAGTCAGAAGGATTGACGTTCACTACAGAATATAATGCAATGATGAACAAAATCATCATTGTCAGTTCTTCAACCACTGAGGAAAACAACAATGAAGGTAACAACAATGAAGGTAACAACAATGAGGAGAATAATAATGAAGAAACTTCTGAGTTAGATACAACTCCCTTTAGTGCAGGCAAACACACTATATGGCCACTTAACGATGAGAATCCGATGCAGCTTAATTGGAATGAAAATAAGTATATTTCATTCAGCACAGATTTGTTCTATAAAGCCAGAACAGGTAACACTGTCAGAATTTATGGTTCCATTAACGACGCTAGTAATTGGCAGTTAAGAGTATCAAAAGAGCATCAGGCAATTACAATCTCTGGCTGGAATGATGGAACAGTCAATACATGGTCAGATGCACGTCTTTATTCTACATTGGCTAGCGACGGATATATTGAGTTTTCACTTGATGATACTAATCTTGGCGAATTCCAAATTGTCAATACGGCATATCTTTATGGTATTAACTTTACAGTTACAGAGGTTGCTATTTACGTGGCGACCCCGCCTGTATCATATAATATTACTTATGAATCTAACAATGCTCATGGATCCTTTGCAGAAAACAATCCTACAGAGGCTATAGCAGGAAATACCGTTACCGTTGAAATAGAAGAAGACGAAGGATGGTTAGGCATTGTCACCGCTACTTATGGGGATGATAACACATCTCTCAATGTTTCTACAGGAACACAAGCCGGACAATATACTTTCATCATGCCTGATGCTGACGTAAGTGTCTACCTCTCCTTCGAGAGACTCTATACCGTCACGGCAGATGCGACGGAGCATGGTACGATTAATCTTGCCGATGAAACTTACTTCCGTGCGAACACTGAGTACTCTTTCTCTGTGACCCCTGCTGACAACTATGAGATATCGGCAGATGATATTTCGGTATATACTGGAGAAGGTGAGGATAGAGAAGAGATTGAATTCACACAACGTAGTGGTAGTTCAAATTCATATTTCTTCACTATGCCAGAGGCTAATGTCCATATCTCTGCAACTTTCCACGCTGTGCAACAGGAGCCCGTCGAGATCACTTTGGCATTCTCGACATCAAGGGTCGAGTATGACATCAACTCTTCTACTGCCTTCGTTGCTCCTACGCTGACAGCCAACGGGCAGGCTGTTTCTGCAGATCTCGGCATCGTATATAGTTCATCAAGAACAAGCGTTGCTGAAGTTGATCCTGTAACGGGTGAGGTGGAAATCTACGGAACTGGAACAACCGTCATCACAGCCACATTCCCAGATGATTCCAACTACACAGGTTCTGCTGAATACACGCTGTATGTCTATGAAATTGCAGAGGATGGAGATTGGGAAGAAGTGAGTTTCGTCAATGGTGAAACTACCTATGAATACCGTACTTATGTCACCCCAGGTGTAATCGATTTCGGAAGATCTGATCACGTGGAGGCATATTATGCTACAGGTTACGACGATGAAGTAGTGGAGTTCACTCAGGTGCTTAGCACATGTGCTGCAGGCACACCACTTCTGCTGAAGAAGACAGGTAATAACTGCAAACTTTGGCTCTTAACGGATGATGACGCCACAGGCTCAGAACTTACTGGCAACCTGCTCAGGCCAGGCTCGACAAATGAGGAAGGCGAAGCAGAAGAAGTAAGTGGTCCCAACAAATACGTGCTGACCATTCACAACGAAGAGCCTGTATTTGCCGAAGTTAAAAATCATGCTGCCAACGTTGATGCAAACCACGCATACCTATATCTGGGTACTAATGCTCCTGCAAGCGGCCGTCTGCGCGTCAAGTTTAGCGATGAGAGCACTGGTATCTCCATCATTAAGGCTGAGACTAACGATGGTGTGATCTACAACCTCCGTGGCCAGCGTGTGGAGAATCCCACTAAGGGTCTCTACATCATCAACGGTAAAAAGGTCGTTATTAAATAATTAATAAGGTATAAACGAAAAATTAGTTTCTTTACATACGCATAAAATAAGATTTTAATGTTGGTTTGTAGGGCATCTGCGTGAGCAGGTGCCTTATTCTTTGTGTGTCAGCATTCATGAAAGGTTAGCATTAGTATTTTGCATAAAATTGCATCAAAAGTAACATTTTCTATACGAAACCGGTCTTTTTGTAGACGAATGCATATTCTTTAACTTCTTTTAACTGGTAAACTCTTGTTTTTTATCGACAAAAATAGTAATTTTGCCGTCGAATTCATTAAGAATATCTATCAGACGACATAATTTGCCGAAGAAATCTTTTCAAGTATCGATAATAATTCGCTTAAATAACATTATTAATTTTAAAACTTTTATGAAGATGAAAAAGTATTTGATGACAGGAATCGCAGCGCTTGCACTTTGCGCTGGGTTCACGAGCTGTTCACATGATGTTGAGGGTTACACAAGCCTCAAGGAAGCAAAGACTGCAGAGTACAATGCCGCTTTCATTCAGACATTCGGCAAACCTGCTGCTAATCAGGACTGGGGTTTCACCAGAACTAGCACAAGTACACGTGCAGGTAGTACTACAATTGACGTAAACGGAAACATGTGGAAGACCAAACCTGAGGTTACACCAGCAGAAGCTAAAGCCGTATATGAATATGTAAACATGACACTTGCTCAAATGATAGAAGAAGGGCACGAGTTTACAACGGATGCTCCTACCGACTTGAGCACTTACTATTGTACTCAGGTATGGGGTGCTGAGTCGTATGGTAAGACTTATTACAATGACGTAACAAAACTTGATCCAAATTGTCTATACCTTAATGCAACTCAGATGATAAATGCTGCAAACGGTCAGAATTATAGTGAAAGCGAAAAAATATATGGTCCCAACCATATGGATAATCTCCATATTGCAATGACGACAGAGGATGGTCCAATCTCAGTGGGTGATGATGGAGTTTTAAATGGCTATTGGGAGCACATTTACAACTTCAATGCAAGCAAGAACACCAACTTTGGTGGCAACACTGGCGTTATTAACGGTGGAACGATAGATTTTGCATATATGGCATCAGAGGATAGCAAATACCATAAAAAATGGATTATCATTGATGGAGATAATATTGTTGACGAGGATGGCGTAAGACACACAGGTAAGTCTTATGTATGTTTTGATTTCATCGCTACCCATCCAGAAGTTGTAACAAAGTTCCATGGATATTTCTGGAATCCATACGATAATGGTGGCAACTGGAATTATGTAGGCCCAATCGAAAAACCAGGTTTTTACACTTTAGAAACTGCTGCAGATTTGACTATTACACTTAAAATGAGGAATCCAGCAACCAATCAGGAGTATGATGTTGAATATCCGTTAGTAAACGACGATGCAGATGCAACAGAAAACAAAGTAAAAGGTCTTGTAGTTGAAAGTTACGACAAGGGTAATTTCTGTGTTGAGGCTAATGACATCTATACAGACTGGATCATCCGTCTCGTAGATGCTCAGCCCTCCAGTGACGATGATCCCGTTGTTGAGAGTGGTCGTATCTTCTGTGAGGACCTTGGTGGTATTGGCGACTTCGACTTCAACGATGTAGTTTTCGACGCTAAGATTTACAAGAGTGGTAAGATTGACATTGAGGTATTTGCTGCTGGTGGAACTCTGCCTATCTCTGTTGCTGGTACACCCATCACAATCGGTAAAATGAAGAATACCGGTGAAGGTAGTGCGCCTCATCAGTTCATCTATGTTACTGCTGAACAAGCTGCTACTAACGGATGGGCTCACATTATCAATATTCCTATCGTTGTTAGCCAGACGAATGCTGCAAACGAGGTGGAATCATACGAACTTCAGGCAAATATCGGACAGGTTCCACAGAAGATCTGCGTACCTCTGGGCACTCCTTGGGTTGACGAATATATCAACATAGAAAAGGCATATCCCTCATTCAAGGCCTATGTTGCAGGTACAGTAAGTAAAGAAGCATGCTGGGCTAATTACGTTGAGAAATATGTAAATCTTGACCTGACAGATAATAATGATTAAGAAGCATCAAGTACTTTAGATAAACTAGTTTAGATGGGAGCACCTGCGCAAGTAGGTGCTCCTTTTAGTTGCAAACGCCTGAAACGTCCGTCCAAAAGTTGTTTTCTGCCTGAACTGCAAGATTTTAAGTCTAAAATTTGGTGATTTCAGATTTTATGCTTATCTTTGCAGCAGAAAAGTAACAATCTTATTAATAAGAAACATTGAAGTATATGAAAAAGTATTTGATGACCGGAATCGCTGCACTGGTTTTGTGCTTTGGATTCACTAGTTGTTCCCACGATCTGGATTCCCTGTCGCAGCAGGAGATCGACCAACTCGAGGCCCAGAAGATTGTAAACACCTACCAGAAAGCCTTCAAGGCCTACATCGGTGGTGAAGTATCCCCTACTCAGACCTGGGGCTTCGGCCCAGCCACCAGCGCCCGCACACGTGGAGTTTATACTAACGCCAATCAATGGGCAGCACCTTATTCTCCGGGAATTTCTGAGCAAACGGGTTTCGAAGTACCTGAGACACTTTCTGTTGATCAAAAATATAGAGTACAGCGTTATTTTCAGGAGCATCCATATATTACCTATAAAGACCCTGAGTGGAGTAATTTCTTTGTACAACAGGTATATAAGGGTGGCTCAGATCCTTTAGAGGGTGGCCCTTCTACCGAGTTCTACACAGCAGCAACAACGGAGGCTACTCCCCACGCTGGAGGTGGAAACATGGATTATCTCACTTTCGGTTATGTAGATGGCACCTATGTTGATCACACCAATAATTTCAACAATGCCAATGCAGGATGGACAAATGTGTTAAACGAAGGTGAGCCTATAAATGGTGGTGAAACACATCGCGACCAGATTATGCTGATGTACCAATCTAACACAAATAGTGTCGGATTCCATGATTCTCATTCAAATACCGATCATCTCACTGGTCATTGCGCTTTGGTTGCTGCATCTGTAATTGACGCATGGGCAGATTCTGTTTTAACTTATAGAGGTGAAAAAATTGGAGAACCCGTTACTGACAAGTGGAATCGCTCTTTCGTTGGTCTTGACTACGAAAGTATCATTCCAACCGACACATATGCAACGGATTCTAATGGAGATATTATATATGCTAAAGTTAGTGATTTTGCTACCACGAGTGTCCAGTATATTTACTTGGGACAGCAAAAAGACGAGAATGGTGAATTGAAAGATGCCTTTGTAAAATGGGAAGATTATGAAGGAAAGAATAATTTCCTTTATAATGATAATAATTTAGTACCCTTTATTGACGTTAATGGCAGTGAACTTTTAGGTACGGTTGTTGGAGGTGGAATAAATTCTTACACACACAACATGAAAGTACAAGAGTATGATGAACAAAATAAACAATGGACAACACAGGATCGCCAGTGCTTAGACCTTCCGATGATTCAGGGACTGATTAATCAGAATGGTTATCCAAATCTAAGAGATGAAAAGAAATTTGTTATCCCTGGTGGACGTGACTATGTTTATTCAGATTGGATTGTTACGCTGAGTGAGGCCAAGCAGAACAAGAATGAAGAAGGCGGCGAAGAAGGTGGCGAAGAAGGTGGCGAAGAAGGTGGCGAAGAAGGCGGCGAAGAAACTAATCCACAATTCGGATCTCTCCGTATCATGGCCGAGGACTTGAGCGCTACAGATAAGAGCGACTTCGACTTCAATGATATTGTATTCGATGTTGAGTTTGACACTAACAATACTGGTGAAACGAAGGTTAAGGTTTGGGCAGCCGGTGGTACACTGCCTCTGCGCATTGCCCTCTATCGTAACACTGAAGCAATACCACTTAACGATGACAATGAAGATCAGTGGCAGGAGATTCATGACCTCTGGGGTGAAGAAACCAACATCATGATCAACACCCAAGCCGAGAAAAAATATCCTGGAAAGGGCGCAGCCTATAAGGACGCTGACGGTAATTATATCGGCAAAGAAGTGACACTCCATTGGTCTGTTAAGAATGAAGAAGATGCTAAGGATATTGTCATCAAAGTGAGAAAGAGTGGTAAGTGGATTGAAATGACAGCCAATCAGGGTGAGCCTGCTGCTAAATTCGCAGTACCAACCTCATACCCATGGTTACCAGAGCGTACCAGTATCAAAGACGAAGTGGGTTCCTTTGCAGACTGGGTACAAGGTAAGATTGGCACACTTGTTTGGTATTAATCAAGACATCAGATACTTTAAATAAACTATGTTTCGGGGGAGCGGCTGCGCGAGCAGTCGCTCCTTTTTGTATTGGTCACATGGTCACGGTTGTGACCGTGTGACCGTTTGCGCTGGTACTAGGTCTAAAAGGGGAAAAAACGTAGGCTCGCAGGGGAAAGGACTAAGGGTAACAGGGAGAGAACCCCTATCTCTCCATCGTTTGCCTATACCCAAACGATCTGTCGCCTATACCCAAACGATTGTGCGCCTATACCCAAACGATTGTGCGCCTATACGCAAATTGAAACGTTAATTTTTACCCTGACCATTCTATACGGCGTAAAAAAAGCGATTAGGTGTAAAAGTTACAAAAACATTTGGATGTTTCAAATATTTTTCCTACCTTTGCAGCGGAATAAATAAAGTACAATTTAAAAACGCTTTATCAAATACTTTAAATAAACTAAGTTAGCAGGAAGGAGTGGCTGCGTGAGCAGGTGCTCCTTTTTCTATTTCCTCAGTTCATTTTCTTTTACCTTCCTCTGCGAAGGACGAAATCGACCATCTCGCGGAAAAGGGGACGGTAGGAATCTTGGATGAAGTCGATGGTGGAAAGCAGGTCGAGTGCCTGACGGGCATACTCTTCGGCACGTGATTCTGCGAAACGGATACTGCCGTAGGTGTCCATCAAGTCGCGGATATACTGCACCTCATCGGCTGTCTTTTGTTCACGGGGCTTGCCCAGAATGGTCTCCACACGCTGCCGCTCGTCGCCTGCACAATGGCGCAACAGATGAAGCAGGATAAGCGTGCGCTTGCCCTCGTAGATGTCGTTTAAGGATTGTTTCTTCTGACCCTCGAAGTCGCCTGTAAGATCGAGCACGTCGTCGCGTATCTGGAAACAGAGGCCCAACGGGTAACTGAACTCATAAATACGCTGCAACTGCTCGTCGGTAGCACCAGCCAGAATAGCGCCTAAGCGAAGAGGACCTGCCACCGTATAATAGACAGTCTTGCCGCTGACGGTAAAAAGCACGTCGTCGTCAGTCATGTCCTGCTTATTGTCCTGCGTCCATTTTATCTCCGCATACTGGCCGAAAGTGGTGCGGCCCAGCATCAGGAAGAACTCATGCTGTACGCGACGGGCCAGAGCGACGTCTAACAGACGGTAGTTCTCGCTAAGCACACGATGCATGCATTCATGCAACGTGTCGCCTGCATTGACGGAAATCTCGGAACTGACCAGACGATGCAGGGCAGGCTTACCACGACGCTCCAAGGAGCCATCCTCCCAGTCGTCGTGTATCAGGATCCAGTCCTCGCTCATCTGCATGGCTGTCGCCGTATAGACAGCCTTTTCCGACGAACCGCTCATGGCCTCAGCCATCAGCATGACAAGGGCAGGACGGAGGTATTTGCCACGACGGGAGGGATAGTCGGTAATGACCTCCCAGTGCTCATCGAACAACGACTTATACCGCTGCTGGCCCATCATGACCACGATGTCCCAGTCCTCTGCCTTAAACTGGCTAAGGCTCGCATCGATCACCTGACCGATGCGAGCCTTCTGCTGTTCCAGATAGTCGCTAAAAACTTCCGTCATGACAAATCGTTTCGATTACTCTGCCTCTGGGGCCTTGCCGATGAGGTCCATGAACTCATCGAGTTTCGGCGTGATAATGATCTGGGTACGACGGTTGCGCTGCTTGCCGACCTCTGTATCATTGGCGACAATGGGGTTGTACTCACCACGACCACCAGCCGTCAGACGCTTCGGATCCACACCGTAGTCGTTCTGCAGGGCCTGTACCACTGAAGAGGCACGGAGGGCAGAGAGGTCCCAGTTGTTACGGATGTTCGGCTTCGAGATGGGCACATTATCGGTATTACCCTCGATGAGCACATCGTAGTCCTTGTAATCCTTGATAATCTTGGCAATCTTCGAGAGGGTCTGGGCAGCACGGCTGTTGATCTCGTACGAGCCGCTCTTATAGAGCATATTGTCGGCCAGAGATATATAAACCACACCCTTCAGCACCTGCACATCGACCTCCTTCATCTCCTCTTTTGAGAGAGAACGTGTCAGATTGTTGCTCAGCACCATGTTCAGCGAGTCGCTCTTGCTCTTCACCTCCACCAAGTGGCGGATATACTGGTTCGACTCGTTGATCTGATCCACCAGTTTCTCGATAGAGATATTGTTCTGGTTTGCATTCGTCAGACTCTTGTCGAGCGACTCCTGAAGTTTGACATACTTCTTCTCCGAAGTAGCGAGGGCTTGCTGCATGCCCTTCTGCTGTTCCTCCAAGGCAGCAATACGCGCATTCTTGGCAGCCAGGTCTTCCCTTGCACTCTGCAGACTTTCAGTCAACGACTTATTCTCCGTCTGGCAGTTAGCCAGATCTTTCTTTGATGCACAACTGGTCAGCATAATGATACCAGCAAGCGCTACAAACAATACATTCTTTTTCATACCTTTTATCATCTTTAATTGTGATTCGACTGCAAATTTACGCATAGAAAGCAAAAAACCATCAAAAGGTTTATCGAATTAGAATTATTTTAATTAAATTTGCACTCAAAAACTATATAGGGATGAAAAAATACAGATTCTTGCTTTTATCTGTACTCTGTCTGATGGCAGGGGACATCTTCTCACAGACCCCAGAGAAGGGCGTTTCCGAGGAACTCGCCAAGGAGCGAAAGGCCAATATCAGCAATGTCAGATACGACCTGACCTTCGACATCCCTGACGAACAAAAGGAAAAGGTAACTGGCAAGGCTGTCATCACCTTCAACCTGAGGAACAAGGCAGACGTGGTGCTCGACTTCGAGGGAAAGGTGAGCGGCGACTTCCTCGTGGGGAAGAAGAAACGCAAGGTCTCTACAAAGAACGATCACATCATTGTGCCGTCGAAATACCTGAAGCCCGGTCCCGTGAGTCTTACCATTGAGTTCACTGCCAAAAATGACGCACTGGCGCGTCAGGATGACTATCTGGTCACACAATTCAATACCAACCATGCCAGTTCGGTATTCCCCTGCTTCGACCAACAAGACATCGAGGCAAAATACAGTACCCAACTGGATGTACCGGAAGGATGGAAGTCTCTTATCTGCAACGATGACAAACCCCTGCCTTCTCGTAAATACGCTTTCGTGGCAGGCGATTTCCAGGAGAAGACAGCCAACCGCGAGGGCTACCAGATACGTACCCTCTATCGCGAGACCGATCCCGCCAAGGTGGCGCAATTAGATAAGATTATCGACGAGACAGCCCAGTCACTCAAATGGATGGAGAGTTATACCACCATCAAATGTCCTTTCAAGGAGTACGGTCTGGTCATCCTGCCTGGTTTTAAATTGGGATGCACAGACTATATGGGCTTCATCTTGCTGGACGACCAGCACGTCTTCCTCCGCAATGCCTCTACCAAGCAAGAGGTACTGAGTCGCACAGAGTTTATGGCCCACGAGACAGCCCACCTCTGGTTCGGTAGTATGGTCAGTCTGAAGAACCCGGAGGAGGAATGGGCCGAGGAGATCCTGACCAACTTCATGGCCTCGAAGATTACCCGTCGCCAGTATGCCAAGGCCGACTACGACCTCAACTTTATCAGGACCTACCAAGCCCAGGCTATGGCCGTTGACCGTACAGAAGGCACCCACCCCATTGCCATGCCCCCCGACAAACTCGACCACACCACTATGCTCAACGACCCGATCGTCTATAACAAGTCGGCAGTCATGATGCGGATGCTGGAAGAGATTATGGGAACCAACAACATGCAGAACGGTATCCGCACCTTCCTGCGTAATAATTATCTCAAGGAAGCCTCCTGGGACGATCTGTTGACCGTCCTCGACAAAGAGGCACCCGCTGCCGGCGTGCGCCAGTTCAACGAGGTGTGGGTGCAGCAGAAGGGCATGCCGATCATACACACGACCTACAAGGACGGACAACTCATCATCTCGCAGATCGACCCCTATGGGCGCGGCCTCTGCTGGCGACAGAAATTCGACGTATATATCATCTTCAATCTGGGCAGTAGCCGTACCATCCACGTGGATATGCAGCAACCCATCATGACTTTCAGGCTGAGGGAGAAACCAAGTTTCATCATTCCCAACTACGACGGACGGGGCTATGGCCAGTTCACACTCGATGACAACTACGTCACGCAACTGCCCCTCCGCCTGATCACCACCCGCAACGACCTGAGTCGTCTGCTGCTGTTGGAAACCATCCACGACCACTATCTGATGGGAAAGGTGAACCCCGCCTACTTTGGAGAACTCTACCGTCTGATGATGAAGGAGAAGAACCCACAGGTCATGTCAACAGCCATTGACCACATGTTCAAGGTTGCCTTTGATATGACCCCCAGTCAGCGCACCACCCTCGAACTCTGTATGATGGATCTGCTGGGCGAGAACAAGACCAAGGAATGCCGTCAGACCATCATCCGCAAACTGGCTACCAATATGACGTCGCCTGATGTGAGGCGCCAGATCAGTGCCATTCTGGAAAAGCATAACGAGCCCGGCATCTTCGATGAGCACGACTATATGAACATGGCCTATCGTCTCGCCATGCTCCAGCCCGAATGCTGGAAGGAGATACTGGACGCTGAGCGCAGTCGGTTGCAGACAGACGAACTCAAGGAGGAGTTCGATTACGTCAGCCGTGCCTGCAATCCCGATGAGAAGAAACGGGCTGACCTCTTCAAGAGTCTGCTGAAACCACAGAACCGCCAACAGGAACCGTGGGCGCTCCAGACCCTCGACCTGTTGAGTGCCGACATCTACGAGCCGGACAATATCGACTATATCGCAATGAGTCTTGAGTCGCTCAAGGACATCCAGAAGACCAGCAGCACCTACTTCCCCTGCGACTGGATGAAGACCTTGCTAGCCCACCACAAGAGCGTACTAGCCAAGCAAGCCATAGAGAAATTCCTTTCCGACAACCCCGACTACTCAGACCGTCTTAAGGATAATATCCTTGAGGCCGCTTGGACGCTCTTGAAACAGGAGCCATACGTAGAGAAGGAAAAACCGGTCGTCGTAAAGGCAAAAACCACCAAGAAACCGGCAGCTAAGAAAACAACCAAAAAGAAGAAATAAGAACAACAAATAATAGGAAAAAAGTATGATACGTTTTTTTCAGACCCCACAAAAATCTGTGATCGCAACGGAAGTCGATCACGCACTGAGTGAACAGGAAATCAAAGAATTAAACTGGCTTTACGGGGAGGCAACAGTGCTGGATGCAGAGCAATTGGACGGATTCTTCGTCGGCCCTCGCCGAGAGATGGTGACCCCATGGAGTACCAATGCAGTAGAGATTACGCAGAACATGGGACTCAAGGGCATCAGCCGTATTGAGGAGTATTTCGCTGTGGCGAGCAAGGATGCCGAACACGACGAGATGTTGCAGCGTATGTACACTGGCCTGAACCAGGATATCTTTACGATTAACATCAAGCCAGAGCCCATCAAGTATGTAGATAATCTGGAGGAATATAATGAACAGGAGGGTCTGGCCCTTTCGCCCGAAGAAATCGAGTACCTACACGGACTGGAGAAGCAGAACGGTCGTCCGCTGACGGACTCTGAAATCTTCGGCTTCGCACAGATCAACTCTGAGCACTGCCGTCATAAGATCTTCGGCGGCACCTTTATCATCGACGGCAAGGAGATGGAGTCAAGCCTCTTCGCCATGATTAAGAAAACCACACAAGAGAACCCCAACAAGATTCTCTCGGCCTATAAGGATAATGTGGCTTTTGCACAAGGACCTGTCGTTGAGCAATTCGCGCCGAAAGACCAGAGCACCAGCGACTGGTTCCAGGTAAAGGATATCGAGAGCGTCATCTCGCTGAAGGCTGAGACACATAACTTCCCCACGACTGTTGAGCCGTTCAACGGTGCTGCTACTGGTACGGGCGGTGAAATCCGCGACCGTATGGGCGGTGGCGTAGGCTCTTGGCCTATCGCCGGTACGGCTGTCTATATGACGGCATATCCGCGTCTGACCGACGATGACAAGTTGACTCGCGATTGGGAGAGCATTCTGCCTGTACGTCAGTGGCTGTATCAGACACCTGAGCAGATTCTCATCAAGGCCTCAAACGGTGCCAGTGATTTCGGTAATAAGTTCGGTCAGCCACTGATCTGCGGTTCGGTGCTGACGTTCGAACATCAGGAGCCTAATGATACCAAATACGCTTACGATAAGGTCATTATGCTCGCTGGTGGTGTAGGTTACGGCACCAAGCGCGACTGTCTGAAGAAGGAACCCCAAAAAGGTAACAAAGTGGTCGTCGTGGGTGGTGATAACTACCGCATCGGACTGGGTGGCGGTTCTGTCTCTTCTGTTGACACCGGCCGCTACAGCAACGGTATCGAACTGAACGCTGTACAGCGTGCCAACCCCGAGATGCAGAAACGTGCCTATAACCTCGTCCGTGCCCTCTGCGAGGAGGACGTGAACCCCGTTGTCAGTATCCACGACCACGGATCAGCCGGACACTTGAACTGCCTCTCTGAACTCGTTGAGGAGTGCGGTGGCGAGATTGACATGACCAAGTTGCCTATTGGTGACAAGACCCTTTCTTCGAAAGAGATCATCGCCAACGAGAGTCAGGAGCGCATGGGCTTGCTCATCGACGAGAAGCACATCGAGCATGTACGTAAGATTGCTGAGCGCGAGCGTGCACCGCTGTATGTAGTTGGTGAGACCACAGGCGATGCCCACTTCTCATTCAAGCAGGGCGACGGCGTAAAACCCTTCGACCTCGACGTGGCCCAGATGTTCGGTCACTCGCCCAAGACCATCATGAAGGATAATACCGTAGAGCGCCACTATGCTGACGTGACCTACTCTCAGGATAAGATCGACGAATACCTCGACCGCGTACTCCAGTTGGAGGCTGTGGCTTGTAAGGATTGGTTGACCAACAAGGTGGACCGCTCCGTGACAGGTAAGATCGCCCGCCAGCAGTGTCAGGGTGAGATCCAACTGCCTCTGAGCGACTGCGGTGTCGTAGCCCTCGACTATCGTGGCGAGAAGGGTATCGCCACCGCCCTCGGACATGCACCTCAGGCCGGTCTCGCTGACCCCGCTGCAGGCAGTGTACTCTCTGTAGCCGAGGCACTGACTAATATCGTCTGGGCCCCACTCGCTGAGGGAATGGACTCGCTGAGCCTCTCTGCCAACTGGATGTGGCCCTGCCGCTCACAGGAGGGTGAGGATGCCCGTCTGTATGCCGGTGTAAAGGCCCTGAGCGACTTCTGCTGCGACCTGCATATCAACGTGCCCACGGGTAAGGATTCGCTCTCTCTGAGTCAGCAGTATCCTAACGGCGAGAAGATTATCTCTCCGGGAACAGTCATCGTATCTGCCGGTGGTGAGGTCAGCGACATCAAGAAGGTGGTAAGCCCCGTATTGGTAAACGACAAGAACGCCTCCCTCTATCATATCGACTTCTCGTTCGATGAGCAGCACCTTGGAGGTTCCGCCTTTGCACAGAGTCTTGGCAAGGTAGGCGACGACGTGCCTACGGTGAAGAACGCCGAGTACTTTGCCGATGCCTTCATGGCCATCCAGCAACTCATCGAGAAGGGTTGGATTCTCGCTGGTCACGACATCTCTGCCGGTGGTCTGATCACCACCCTGCTGGAGATGTGCTTCGCCAATACCAAGGGCGGACTCCACATCAACCTGCACGACATCTGCAAGGATGGCGACATCGTAAAAGCCCTCTTTGCCGAGAACCCAGGTGTGGTCATCGAGGTAAGCGACGAACACAAGCAGGAGTTCAAGGACTTCATGGAAGAGCAGGGCGTTGGTTTCGCCAAGATCGGTTATCCTGTTGAGGATGCCCGCACCATCGTGGTGAAGGCCGGCGATGTAGAGAAGACCTTCGACATCGATGCCCTCCGCGACACTTGGTACAAGACATCATACCTGCTCGACCGCAAGCAGAGTTTCAACGGCAAGGCTGCTGAGCGCTTCGAGAACTACAAGAAGCAGCCCATCGAGATGAAATTCCCCAAAGGCTTCACTGGCAAACTCGCCCAATATGGTCTGAATCCTGACCGCCGCGAACC
This sequence comes from uncultured Prevotella sp., assembly GCA_905233555.1. Lineage (GTDB taxonomy): Bacteria > Bacteroidota > Bacteroidia > Bacteroidales > Bacteroidaceae > Prevotella. The sequence goes on from CAJODF010000010.1 coordinate 31,069, forward strand.
TTCAGGCGTAAAAGCCGCAATTATCCGTGAGAAGGGTACCAACGGTGAGCGCGAAATGGCCTATATGCTCTACCTGGCAGGCTTCGACGTGAAGGACGTGATGATGACCGACCTCATCACAGGTCGCGAGACCTTGGAGGAAGTCAACCTCATCGTCTTCTGCGGCGGCTTCTCCAACTCCGACGTACTCGGCTCCGCCAAGGGCTGGGCTGGTGCCTTCCTCTTCAACCCGAAGGCCAAAGAGGCCCTCGATAAGTTCTATGCCCGCGAGGACACCCTCTCACTGGGTATCTGCAACGGTTGCCAGTTGATGGTGGAACTCGGTCTCACAGGGGCTAAGGGTGCCAAGATGCTGCACAACGACTCACATAAATTCGAGAGCGGATTCATCTGCCTCGACATCCCGCAGAACAATAGCGTCATGTTCGGCAGCCTCAGTGGTTCGAAACTGGGCCTCTGGATTGCTCACGGCGAAGGTAAGTTCCATCTGCCCGAGGCAGAGAGCGCCTACAATGTGATTGCGAAGTACAACTACGCCGGCTATCCCGCCAACCCCAACGGCTCTGACTATAATGTGGCAGGTATCTGCTCAGCCGATGGCCGTCATCTCTGCATGATGCCTCACCTCGAGCGTGCCTTCTTCCCATGGCAGAACGCCTGGTATCCTGCTGACCGCAAGAACGACGAGGTGACGCCTTGGATCGAGGCCTTCGTCAATGCACGTAAATGGATCGAAACCCGATGAACATTTACTGGGAATCATTCAAAACCTTCTTTAAGATAGGCATATTCACCCTCGGTGGTGGATATGCCATGATACCTTTGATAGAGGAAGAGGTGGTCAACAAGAAGCAATGGGTGTCGAAGGACGAAATGCTCGACCTGATAGCCATCGCCCAGAGTTGCCCGGGTGTCTTTGCCATCAACATCGCCACCTTCATCGGTTATAAATTAAACAAGGTACGCGGAGCCATCGCCACCACCCTCGGCACGGCCCTGCCCTCCTTCCTCATCATCCTCGCCATCGCCATCTTCTTCAAACAGTTCGAGGACAATCGGATTGTGGCAGCCATCTTCCGAGGCATCCGTCCGGCAGTCGTGGCACTGATAGCCGTCCCCACCTTCCGCTTGGGGCAGCGGGCCAAACTGAACTGGTTCACTATCTGGATCCCCGTTGTCTGTGCACTTGCGATATGGGCGCTGGGCGTCTCGCCTATCTGGATTATCATTATCGCTGGCCTCGCAGGCTATCTCTGGGGCAGAATCGCTCAGGGAGATAAGGAGACAAGTAAACAAGGAGTTCAAGACAAATGATATTCATCTCGCTATTCATCACATTCTTCGAGATAGGCCTCTTCGGATTCGGCGGCGGCTACGGCATGCTGTCACTCATCCAGCACGAGACGGTCGAGACGCATCACTGGCTCTCCACGGCGGAGTTTACCGACATCGTCGCCATCTCGCAGATGACGCCCGGACCCATCGGTATCAACTCAGCCACTTACTGCGGCTACACCGCCATCCACAATGCCGGCTACGGCGAGATGATGGCCATCCTCGGCTCGGCCACTGCCACCTTCGCATTGGTACTACCCTCCCTCATCCTGATGATCCTCATCAGTCGCATGTTCATGAAGTATATGAACACCCCGCTCGTGCAGTCCGTATTCACGGGTCTGCGCCCCGCCGTCGTAGGACTGCTTGCCGCAGCTACCCTGCTGCTCTGCAACAAGGAGAACTTCTCTACCCCGACGGAGAACCCCTGGCAGTTCTGGATCAGTTGCGCCCTACTCGTCGCCACGGCCTTCGGAACAGGCTACTTGAAGATCAATCCCATCAAGATGATCTGCTTGGCAGGCATCGCAGGACTGCTCCTACTCTACTGATCACCAAACAAAAACAATAATCACAATGAAACAATTACTAACTACTATCTTACTATTCGCAACTGCCGCTCTACCGTCGGCAGCAAGAGACCACACCGTGCCGCTGCTGCAGAACGTCTTCGCCTACGAGAGTCTGTCGCTGAACGGCGACTGGAACTACATCGTCGATGTGCAGGATGAGGGCTACTACGACTACCGCATGAACCCGACACCTTGGGGCTTCTTCCGCAATGCCAAGCCCCAGCGCCCAGAAGACCTCATCGAATACGACTTCGACAAGTCGCCCACGATGAAGATTCCCGGCGACTGGAACACACAGGACGAGCGCCTGTTCTTCTACGAGGGAACAGTCTGGTTCTACAAGAAATTCAGCATCGAGAATCCAGGATCAAGTGACGCCCGCAATCTCCTTTACTTCGGTGCCGCAAACTACGATTGCCGCGTCTGGGTGAACGGACAGGAGGCCGGCCACCACATCGGCGGCTTCACCCCCTTCAACTTCGACGTCACCGACCTGCTGAAAAAGGGTGAGAACAACGTCATCGTAAAGGTCGATAACAAACGTCACGCGGAGGACGTACCCACACAGATCTTCGACTGGTGGAACTACGGCGGCCTCACCCGCGACGTAAAACTCGTCAAAGTACCCACGGCCTTCTTCGGCTTCTCAGACGAAGTGGCCTCCCAGGAGAGAAGTCTCGCATCCGTCGCAAAGCCGAGTTACATCGAGGACTACAGCCTCCAGTTGATGAAAGGCGACATCAAGGCGAAGGAGCGGAAGATCGCAGTCAAAGTCAAACTCAACGAGCCTCTGGAAGGACACCTCCTCATAGTGAACATCCCCGAACTCAAACTATCGGTGCCCCTGCTGACCGATGCCAAGGGCAGCACCACTGACATCGTCACTGTACCCACCAAGAAACTTACACTCTGGAGCCCCGACACCCCCAAGCGCTACCGCTTAGAGATCAAGCACTATATGACGACCATCGCCGACAGCATCGGCTTCCGCACCATCGAGACACGCGGCAAGCAGATACTGCTCAACGGCCAGCCCATCTTCCTGAAGGGCATCTCCATCCACAATGAGAAGCCCAACGGCGGCGGACGCGCCAACACAGCCGAAGACGCCCGCACCCTGCTCTCATGGGCCAAGGAACTGGGCTGCAACTTCGTCCGGCTAGCCCACTACCCCCACCACGAAGAGATGGTGCGCGAGGCAGAGAAGATGGGCATCCTCGTATGGTCGGAGATCCCCGTCTATTGGACCATCGCCTGGAAGAACCCCAGGACTTACGAGAACGCACAAAACCAACTCCGCGACATGATCAGCCGCGACCACAACCGCGCCAACGTCATCATCTGGAGCATTGCCAACGAGACGCCGCACTCACGCGAGCGCGACACCTTCCTCAGCAACCTCGCCAAGTATGCCCGCAGCCTCGACGACACACGCCTCATCTCAATGGCCATGGAGGTGACAGGCGCCTCGAACTACGTGAATCGCCTGAACGACAATATGAACGAATATGTCGATATCGTAAGTTTCAACCAGTACATCGGCTGGTACCGCGACGTGAACGATGCGCCCAGGATGAGGTGGGAAATCCCCTACGACAAGCCTGTCATCGTGAGCGAGTTCGGCGGCGGTGCCAAATACGGCCTCCACGGCGAGAAAAACCAGCGCTGGACGGAAGAGTTCCAGGAAAACCTCTATCGCGAGAACTGTGCCATGCTCGACAAGATCGACGGCCTTGCCGGCACCACGCCCTGGATCCTAAAGGACTTCCGCTCCCCCCGCCGCGTGCTGCCCGACGTACAGGACTACTACAACCGCAAGGGCCTGTTCAGCGACAAGGGTGAGAAGAAAAAGGCCTTCTACGTCCTCCGCGACTGGTACGCCGGAAAATAAAATCACGAAAGAGAGAAAGAGTCAGGCAACTCGAAGTGCATCCGTTTGCCTGTCACGGGATGGACGAAGGCAATAGCCTTCGCCTGAAGATAGAGTCGGTCTGACTTGTGACCGTACAGTTCATCACCCACGATAGGACAGCCGAGCCCGTCGGGATGGGCACAATGCATCCTGAGTTGATGCGTCCGCCCCGTATGCGGCCAAAGCGCCAAGAGCGACCTACCCCCCCGCGTCAGCACCCGGTATTCCGTGATAGCACGCTTACCGTGCTCATAGTCCACCACCTGACGGGGATGATTGATCGGATCGCTGGATAGCGGCAGGTCGATGACACCATGCTCCGCCGCAGGCGCACCCTCCACCAAGGCCAGATACTTCTTCTTGACGGTATGCTCCTCAAACTGCCTATGCAGATGATGGTAGGCCTCCATCGTCTTTGCCACGAGAAGCAGCCCCGACGTCCACATGTCGAGCCGATGCGCTAATATCGCTCCCTCCCATCTCCGTTGTACCCAGACGGCCACAGAATATCGCTCCCTACGTCCCGGCACACTCAGCATACCGGCAGGCTTGTTGATCACTGCCAAGGCTTCATCTTCATACACAATCTGCACATGAAGGCGCGGGAGCCGGGCCTTCTCCGGGTCGGGATCAACATCAAGGCCCTGCAGCATCCACGTCAGCACAGGCTTGCACTTGCCCCGACAAGCGGGATAGAACTCCCCATGATGACGGATCTCACTCTTCGGCGACGGCCCCCACCAGAACTCCGCCATGCACACAGGCTTCAGACCGTGCTGATAGGCATACTGCAACAACTTCGGCGCACAGCAGTCGCCTGTACCGCCCGGGGGCAACGGATACTTCTTGCGGATACGGGACGAAGGGTGATAGTCCTGCCAGATCTCCACCAAGTCCCTCTCCTGGCCCCGAGCATTCAGCATCCGGTACTGACGGAAGAGCCAGAGTTGCAAGTCCTGCGACATCTGCCTATGCGCCTCCGACTGCATAATCTCCCGTTCCCTGGTCTTGAAATAACCGTCGGGCTGCTGGGCGTCGAACACTGGCGGCACGAAGTAGTCCCAGTCGTTCCGCCCTTCCAGCAGTCCCGAATAGGCAGCCAGGAAAGCAAGACGACTGTCTCCTTCCTGCACCACCATAACCCCGAACATCTTCCCCTCTGTGGGATTGATGCGCTCAATCTCACGCTTCACCTCCTCCGCCGCAAGGATGCACAGCGGGTGGGGCTCATAGCAGAAGGGAAACGTAAACCGCTCCGGCTTGGGAATATCAGAATGCAGCGGATGAAGGCATGACATGGACTAAAGCAGATCAAGGCACTTCTCAACGGGAATACCCTTGTTCCTGTCAGGCGTGTTGCGGTAACGCTCGATCATACGGAACACCGTATCCATCGCCGTACGCGTTGACTTCCTCAGGTTCTCACCATTCAGCAGATGACCGATGAGGACGGCAGAAAAGATGTCGCCCGTGCCATGAAACAGACCGGGAATCTCATGATACTCCAGATGGAAGTAAGTATCGTCGTAATGATTATAGCCCACCACGGCGTTCTGACCCTCAATCTTACAACTGGTAATCAACACCGACTTACAGCCTAAATCACGCAACTTGTCGAGCAGCCGCTCCGCCTCCATCCACGAGATACCCTCCATCTTGATAGATGTATCGGTGAGATAGCATGCCTCCGTATAATTAGGGAAGGTGAGATGCGCCACGCTGACCATCTCACGGGCCAACTCCACCTGGCGCTCGGTCATACCGTTATACAGCCGGCCGCCGTCGCCGAGGATCGGGTCCACGAACACCGTCGTGCCCTGCGCCCCCTGTTCGCGACAGTAGCCCGCCACCAGGCGCGCCTGCTCCTCGCTGAACATCAGGCCCGTACAGACGGCGTCAAATCCGAAGCCGAGTTCCTTCCATACCGGCAGCGTACCACGGATATAGTCGGTCGTGTCCTGGATATTAAACTTCCCATAGTCGAGCGTGTTCGACACAAGTGCCGTGGGCAGGCTGTACGTGGGAATACCTAAGTACGACAGGATCGGCAGCATGGCACCCATGCCCACCTTGCCGTAGCCCACCACATCGTTTATCAGCAGAATCTGTTTCATTTCGGCTGCAAAGGTACGAATTAATTAAGAAAAAATGTGTAACTTTGCAGCAAAAATATGGGAAATCAGCAGAATTCACCGATACAGGCCCTCCAGCAACAACGGCTCCTGCTCCAGATGGAGTACGCCGCCGAGAAGGAAGCCTACCGCCAGCAGACCGAGAAGATGGGCCTGCAGCGGAAGGTGAAACGCGGCGATGCCTGGTGGCCCGTCAGAATGGGCAAGAGTTACTACAACTCCCTCAACCAACTCGTCGTGGAGATTTTCCGTCAGGGCGACGACAACGAGATAGAGCACAACTTCGAATTCGGCAAGCCGGTATGCTTCTTCAGCATAACGGGCGAAAAGGCCCGCTGGTTCAACTTCACCGCCACCGTCAGTTACGTCGATGGAGATAGAATGGTAGTGGCAGTGCCCGACAACGGCCACATCATCGACGTGCAGGGCGCGGAGAACGTCGGCGTACAACTCTTCTTCGACGAGACCAGTTACAAGACCATGTTCGAGGCCCTCGACCGCGTCATCCGTGCCAAAGGCCGGCTGGGCTACCTGCGCGACCTCTTCTACACCCCGGCCATGAAGGCAGAGACCTTTTCTTTTACCGACCTCCACTTCCCCTACCTGAACCCGACGCAGGAGGACGCCGTCAACAAGGTGCTGCGCGCAAAGGACGTCGCCATCGTCCACGGCCCGCCGGGCACCGGCAAGACCACCACCCTCGTCGAAGCCATCTACGAGACCCTGCGCCGCGAAAACCAGGTACTCGTCTGTGCACAGAGCAACATGGCCGTCGATTGGATATCAGAGAAACTCGTCGATCGCGGCATCAACGTCCTCCGCATCGGCAACCCCACCCGCGTCAACGACAAGATGCTCTCCTTCACCTACGAACGGCGCTTCGAAAGCCACCCCGACTACGCCGAACTGTGGGCCATCCGCAAGGCCATCCGCGACCTGCGCGCCCACCGCAAGCGCGGCGACGAGAAGTACCACCAGAAAATGGAACGCCTGAAGGAGCGCGCCACCGAACTCGAACTACGCATCAATGCACAACTCTTCGGCGAGGCCCGCGTCATCGCCAGCACCCTCGTCGGCTCCGCCAGCCACCTGCTCGAAGGGCAGAAGTTCGGCACCCTCTTCATCGACGAGGCCGCCCAAGCCCTCGAAGCCGCCTGCTGGATACCCATCCGCCGCGTCACCCGCGTCATCCTCGCCGGCGACCACTGCCAACTGCCCCCCACCATCAAGAGTTTCGCCGCCATGAAAGCCGGCCTGGGCAAGACCCTCATGGAGCGTATAGTAGAAAATAGGCCCGAGACCGTCACCCTCCTGAAGATGCAGTACCGCATGAACGAAGAGATCATGCGCTTCTCATCCGACTGGTTCTACGGCAACCAGGTCGAGAGCGCCCCCGAAGTGAAGTACCGCAGCATCCTCGACCTCGACATCCCCATGACGTGGATTGACACCTCTGAGTTCGATGAGCCGGAAGAGACAGATATCCCAGAGAGCCCGAGGCAGCCACTCTTCCACGAAGAGTTTGTGGGCGAGTCCTACGGCCGCATCAACAAGGCCGAGGCCGAACTCACCCTCCTCGCCCTCCAGAACTACTTCGAGAAGATCGGCAAACAGCGCATTCTCGACGAGCGCCTCGACGTAGGCGTCATCTCCCCCTACCGCGCCCAGGTGCAGTACCTGCGCCATCGCTTCAAGCGCAGCGACTTCTTCAAGCCCTACCGCCCCCTCATCAGCATCAACACCGTCGATGGCTTCCAGGGCCAGGAGCGCGACATCATACTCATCTCCCTCGTCCGCTCCAACGACGAAGGCCAGATAGGCTTCCTCCGCGACCTGCGCCGCATGAACGTAGCCATCACCCGTGCCCGCATGAAGGTCATCATCCTCGGCGACGCCTCAACCCTCACACGACACCCCTTCTACAAGAAACTCTACGACTACATCGAAGCCTTGTAATAATATCTTCTGTTATGGTTTTTTCCTTCGGACGATACCCTTGTTAAGGTCGAAATAGTTGGCGGGATTGCGGGTCTTTCCGTTGACACGCACCTCGAAATGCAGGTGAGGCGTCGTAGCACGACCCGTCTGGCCGACAAGGGCGATGACCTGCCCCGCCCTGACACGGTCACCCTTCTTCACCAGGTTCTTCGAGTTGTGGGAATAGCAGGTCTCCAACCCGTTGGGATGCTGGATACGGATGTAGTTTCCATAGCCATAGTATTTGTCAGAGAAGACCACCTCGCCCTCAAAGGCGGCATAGATAGAGTCCTTGTCCTTCGTCTTGAGATCGACGCCGGAATGCGTTCGTCCCCCACGCTTGCCATAGGGACTGATGACCTTCGCCCCCGGCAACGGGAAGTGCCAATCGACCGTGTCCTTCGGCTCTACAGAATAGCCGCCGCCCGGCCAACAAACCAGCAGCCCCGCCAAAACCAACACCGATGTTATCTTACGGAATATCATCTTCATTCAGTTTGCAAAGATATGGACTTTTCCCGAAAGACCCAAACAATTTGGAGAAAAACTACAGGATTGTTCAAAATTTCATACAAAAGACGCAAAGGAGCTACCCGTGGATTTCCCATGCTTTCCTCAAGGGCCCCTCATAGGCCCCTCTATATCCCCTCTATATCCCCTCTATATCAACTCTATACTTACTCTATCCCCAAGGGTATGAGTGAGGCATGAGAGAAGTTTGGGTATTTTTCTGTATCGCCCTGATTAATGGGGTTTCTTGCAAAGGACGTCTTTTCGACGATGCAGAGATATGGACTTTTCACGAGAGATCCAAATAATTTGGAGAAAAACTACGAGACTGCTGAAAATTTTGTACATTTACCACTGGAATCATATAAAACATCATCGTTATGAACTTTAATAAAGACAAGGAAAATCCTAATCCTGCTACCGATTCTCAGGCAGAACCGGACGAAAGGACTACAACACCTCGGATGCCGAGAGAGGATTTTTTTTGCGCAGATATTTGGTAGTTTCGCTGGGATGTTGTATTTTTGCAGCATGAAAGTACTTTATAACTCAAGCAACATGAAGAAACTTAATCTTTTGATGCTCGCCGCCATCATTGCACTCTGCGG
>CAJODF010000011.1 GCA_905233555.1 uncultured Prevotella sp.
CTGAAAATCAGGCACTTGACCAAATTTTATTAGTTATATTTTGTTAATGTAACTCATTGATTTTCAGACGATTAAATGTATATTTAACTAAGTATTGATGAAGAAAAAACTAATTATTTATTTAGGTATGCTGCTTTCGCTTGGATTGTTCAGTGCTTGCAGCAGTGACGATGATTTTAATATTGAATCAAGTCTAAGCGAGATGGGCATCTCTGAAAAAACCGAAATTACTCAGGAGATGGCCTGGCAAATTGTAAAATTAATTGTTTTAAGAAACCATTTGGATAATATAGATGTATATGTTTCTAAGGAACCGATACATCCCAATACTACCATTGAATGTTACTATAGTACCGAATTGTCACCGAACTACACATCATGGCTATTCTTCATTGATGACGTACCTTTTGGAAATTGGGGTCATCCTTGCAGATATGTCTATGTGAATGGTGTAGGGGGGAAATGTGAGATACACGAGAACACATGGCTGCCCACATCCTTAGGATCAGATTTTATCCAATTAGTCCAAACACCACCAGAGCCGTGGGATGAATCAAAATATAGTATTCCCGTGTACTAATCACCTGTTCAATCCAATGAGCACAGTGAGTCACAGGCCCCATTGTGCACAGAAAAGGTTGTTGCGTAATAGATTAACTCAATTATTATATGTTTATGAAGAAAGTAACTTTGTTTTTGGGTATGCTGCTTTCGCTTGGATTGTTCAGTGCTTGCAGCAGTGATGATGACATAACTAATGTATTAAAAGGGAAGACTTCAACTGAAAACAGTGAAAATGAGACTGAAGGTAAAAATTTGTTGAAAATATGGGAACTCAGGACATTTGATAGAGGCTGGGGAATGATAACCACATTTAATCCAAATGAGGTCTTATGCCGCATTTATGCTAATGGTATTATTGAAGTAATTAATGAAACGGATTTAAATTTATATCCATTTGTAAATAGTGGATCATACTCCTTCCAAGTTTACACCAAAGGTACATCTAGAAACTTCGCCTCTATTAATGGAATAGAGTTTGAGATTCAAGTAGATGAAGATAACATTCTACATTTATACCATAACTCCATTGAACATTATTGGGCGGATGGAAAGAAATATGATTTTGTAATCATCAAATAATAAAAAAATTATGAACAAATTTTTTCTTTTCTTACTTTTACTATTTCAGTTCTCTCTTGTTGATGCCCAAGAATTGTGTACAACACCCACAGAAATGAATAGGACGACAAGAGAACTCTTTGCTAAAGGTATCAGATCACAATCTAATTCGAGTTATCTAATAAAAGTCTATTTCCATGTTATAAGAAAAAATAATGGAACTGGAGCAAGTGTAGTACAAAATAATGTTCAAACAGCATTTAATATATTAAATACAGATTTCAATCCACATGGAATCTATTTTAGATGGGACACTCCTATTGATTATATAGACAATACTACATATTACAATGCCCCTGGTACAAACATCTTTTCAGTCAACAATCACTCTGATGGCGTTGACATCTATTTATATGGTGAAAATGTTTGCGAAGGAGGACTAGCAAATGGAATCGCTAATAGTACCGAATACTATATTGGCGGCTATCTTTCATCGTTTCCTTCATTATATTTATCAGGAACACATGTCGTATCTCATGAAATGGGACATGTTTTAGGTCTTTATCATACACATCATGGAACTTACTCTGGTGAAACAAGTAGTTCAACTTGTGCAGAACTCGTTAATGGAAGTAATTCTGATGTGTGTGGTGATTTAATTGAAGACACACCTGCAGATCCTTTTCTCGGTTTTAATGTGAATCCCATTACTGGACAATGGTTGAGTTCTGGCGCAACAGATGCTAATGGCGATCCATATCAACCAGACACTCATCTAATTATGTCATATACTCATCCTTTATGTATGTCTTACTTTTCTACAAAGCAAGGAGAAAAGATGAGATATGCAATTCAAAACATTCCAGCATTGCAAAATGCTACCATTTCTGCAGATATGATTGTTGGTCCAAAATTAATTTCCACAAATGGTGTATATTATATAAATGACTTGCCGAGTTGTTTAACCGTAGAATGGAGTCTATCTGACATCTATTATAATCAGAACTGCCTGTGGCAAAACAATCCTTCACCGAATGAGTGCAAAATTACCCGCGACAGCAACCATGACATGATTTATGAAGAATTGACTGCCACCATTAAATATAACGGTGTAGCAGTACAGACTCTTACAAAGAACATCTGTGCTTATGCAGGCTTTAAAGGCACGTATATCAGTTCATTGGGCTCTGGTGTGTTTAATGCCCCCAACCCAATATTGACTGAGCCAAATACGTATGTCCATCTCTTATCTCCCTCATTAATAGGGGCAACCTATTCTTACACTGGCGATGCCACGCCAACCTATTGGCTGCCAGGCTATGATACGCTTGACGTGGGAATGCCTTCTACGGGAAGTACAATTCTCATCCATGTCTATTGTACAAATGGAGAAGACTTTTATCTTCCTATTATCAAATACGGCAATCCGTATAATCTGTTTGTCGTTTTCGATGGAGACATAATGACGATTGCGTTGGATGAGTCCGTTTCGGAAGAGCAAGCATGGACGTTTGAATTATATAATATGGTGAATGGAGAAAAGGTTATTACACAGAATGTCTCAGGTAATTCCATATCACTCAACACCTCAGGATGGAAGCGGGGACTCTATGCCGTCCGCGCAACTATCGACAAGGAGGTACTGATAGAAAAGGTTGTTGTGAAATAAATACTAATCGAACTCCTATAAATGAAGAAGGGCCGGTTCTTTTGTGTCAGTGCTTTCACGGGGCACAAAAGAACCGGCCTTCTGTAATCTAAGTTAGGCGTACTCAAGTATCATCTCTGCATTGATGCCCAACTTAGAGTGCAGCCTCTTGGCCAAAGGCATCGTGATACGCCTCTTTCCACTAAGTATCTGACTAAACACTGACTCGTTGATGCCAAGAAACTGGGCACCCTCTTTTTGCTTCATGTTACGAGCATAGAAATAATCCTCAATCGACCTGATCAACGGAGTTTTCTCGCGAAGAGGCAGAATGTCCATATACTCATCCTCATACTGAGCCATCTGCTTGCTCAGTTCTGCTATCTGACGCGTGTATTCGTTGTCCATCTCTGGCTCAAGCATACCCTTCTCAGTAGCCTCAGCAATCAGAGCCTCCACAATGGCCTTCACCTCGTCATATTCCTGTCTTGTTGTTAGTTTCTTATCCATATTCTTACCTTTCATTATATTATTGATGCATCGATTTTATCATATTCAGAATGAGTTCCAACGAATCGGACATTCATGACTCCACCCACGAAAAGCACTACTGCAATAACTCTATAGTTGTTACCACCGATGTTAAATACATAGCGTCCGTTCTTCACATAGTCTGCTGACGGAAACGATTGTTTCAACTCAGCGTGGCTCTTCCATACTACCGCTTTCACCTTCTCTACCCAATTATTGAGTGGGGCTGCGGACTGCGCATGACTCTGTACAAAATTGTCCAGAAGTTCCTTATTCGCGATAATCATCTTCTAATTCGTTTGCAAAATTAGTAATTTCTTTGCAAATCTGCAAACAAATTTGCAAAAATGTAATTAACCTCACATAAAATTGCCCTAATAGAGGGGCCTACAACTTTAAATTTCCTTGAATATGCCATAGTCTTACATTTAATTGTTAACGATTCGTCTGCAAAGATAGTCACTTTTTCTGAAACTTCCAAGAAATTAGGCGGAAAAGTTGCGAAATCCGTCGCAGGGGAATCTGAATTTACCTCAAGGGTGCCTCAGGGGTAAGTCAAGGGTACCTCAAGGTTAAATCAAGGTTCTATAATATATATATATAATAGACTTAACCTCGAGGTACCCCCCTGAGTAAGCCTTACTTGGCCTTGGCGTTCTTTTCGAGGGTCCAGTCCTTGCGCTGGAGGATGGCGGGGCTGTCGCCGATGAACATCTTCGATGCTTCCTGATTGCCCTTGAGTTGCCAGTCGAGCCATGCACGGGCTACGATGGCGAACTCACCACCGTTGGGCTGGTTGTAGGTACCACCGTGACCAACGGGCAGGTTGCAGGCGATGGCAGGCACATGGTCGATGCGCTTGAAGTCGTCCATACCGTTGTTGTAGGCAATATCGGTCTCGCCGCCAAGGATGTAGATGATGGGGCAGTGGATCTCCTTCAGTTTGGCTTTCGGCACACTGGGCATTCCGGGCATGCGTCGCTGACCGCTGCCGCCGTCCTCAGGCTGCTCAAACAGGCCGCTGTTGCAGATCATGATCGAGGTGACGCGTGGGTCAAAGCAGTTGAAGAGGGCCTGCAAGCCACCGCACGACATACCAGAGATGCAGATGTTCTTGGTGTCGATCTTCTGATAGAACGGGCTGTTCTTGTCGGCATTCTGTGCGAAGGCCCAGTCCATCGACTCTACCTGCTGTTCTGAGCGCGACTGGTTGCCGCGACCCATACCGCCCATACCGCGAGGGGCATCGGCCTTGGGCATGATGCCTGTAGCAAGGACGAGGTAGCCGTAGGAGGCAATGTCGTTGAGGAATTTCTCGTGGCCGCGTGGTGAGTTGGCGCAGCCGCCGTTACCCCATACCAGCACGGGCAGAGCTTTCTTGGCATTAAACACAGAGAGGTCTTTCGGGGCGAACACGGTGTGCTCCTTGAAGCCTTCCACCTCGTACATCACTGCCTTGTAAGGGCCTGTTCCACCTTCTTCGAGAACGGTGGGTTCGGTTTGTGCAAACATGCCTGCACTCATGGCGAGGGCAAGCGTTAACGTCGTAAATAATCTCTTTTTCATATACTGGTTTATTAGTGATACGGGTGCAAAGATACAAATAAATGAGATAGCCACCAAATTTCCGGGCGGTTTTTTTGAAACGGGGCGATAAGTTAAATTTTTAGTTAAAAAGGCCCGAAGTGGGATCTGCTCTCGCGGATAATGCTTACCTTTGTGACATTAAGACAATATAAGAAGAACAAAGCGAATAATGAAGAAACTGATTCTGATGGCAATGAGTCTGCTGGTGACGCTGGGCGCACCGGCGGAAACGGAGATGGCGGAGTCGCAAGACCTGCGGACAGAGTATAATCATCAAGTGGCATCGCCCGACGGACGGCTGGTGGTGAACATATCGTGTGAAAATGGCCGGCTATTCTACGAGGCGACGCTCGACGGGCAGAAGATGCTGGAGAAGTCGGCCCTCGGACTGAAGACGAGCATCGGCGACCTGACGCGCGACCTAAAGTGGACAAGCCACATCCCCGTGGAGCCCGTCAGCAAGCAATATACGATGCGCGGCACGAAGGCGGCGAACGGCAACTATCAGGCGAACGCCCTGACGCTCACCTACGAGAACAAGGACAAGGTGGAGATGAGCGTCACCTTTCAGGTGAGCAACAACAACATCGCCTTCCGCTACACCATCCCAGCCCAGAAGATAGGCCGCAAGGAGATGAAGCGCGCCAGGATCCTGAGCGAACTGAGCAGCTTTTCATTTCCCGACGGCACTACGACCTTTATCTCACCGCAGATAGGTCCCGAGACGGGCTGGGAGCAGACGAAGCCTTCGTATGAGGAGGGCTACAGCGCCGACGCGCCGATGACCGATGCCTCGCAGTACGGACACGGGTATATCTTCCCTGCCCTCTTCCACCTGCCGAACGGCTGGGCTTTGGTGGCCGAGACGGGTGTGGGCTCGAACTACTGCGGCTCACACCTCTCCGACTATCAGGCGGGCATCGGCTACACCGTGGCCTATCCCGACGCGGGCGAGAACAACGGCTTCGGCTCCGACTTCGCAGCCATCCCCCTGCCGGGCGAGACGCCCTGGCGCACCATCACCCTCGGCACGACGCTGAAACCCATCGTGGAAACCACCATCAGTTACGACGTGGTGGAGCCGCGATTCGAAGCATCGACCGACTATAAGCCCGGACGCTACACATGGAGTTGGCTGATCTGGCAGGATAAATCGATCAACTACGACGACCAGGTGAAGTTCATCGACCTCGCCTCGGCCATGGGCTTCGAGTACTGTCTGGTAGATAACTGGTGGGACACACAGATCGGGCGCGACCGCATCGCGGAACTCTCGAAGTACGCCCAGTCGAAGGGGGTACATCTCCTGTTATGGTACAACAGCAACGGCTTTGCCAACGATGCACCACAGGGACCGCAAGACTGCATGAACACCGCCATCGCCCGCGAACGGGAGATGAAGTGGATGCAGTCGATTGGCATCAAGGGCATCAAGGTGGATTTCTTCGGCGGCGACAAGCAGGAGGTGATGCGACTCTACGAGGACATCCTGAGCGACGCCAACCGCTACGGACTGCAGGTCGTGTTCCACGGCTGCACCATCCCGCGCGGCTGGGAGCGGATGTACCCCAACTTCGTGGCCTCGGAGGCTGTGCTGGCTTCGGAAAATGTCTTCTTCAACGAGGGTGCGGCCATCAAGCAGCCTTTCGACCTCTGCCTGCACCCCTTCTGCCGCAACGCAACGGCCTCGATGGACTGGGGCGGCATTATCATGAACAAATACCTGGCGCCCGACAATAAGAGCCGTCACCCGCGCCATACCACTGATATCTTCGAGATGGCATCGGGCCTCATCATGCAGACCTCGGTGCAATGCGTGGCCATGCAGCCCAACAACCTCACAGAACTGCCGCAGTGGGAAATGGACTTCCTGAAGACGCTGCCGACGACTTGGGAGGAGACGCGCTATATCGACGGCTACCCCGGCAAGTACGTCGTCCTCGCCCGCAAGGCCACCAACGGCAAATGGTACGTGGCCGGTCTCTCTGCCGGAAAGGAGCCCATGACACTGACCCTCGACCTGCCGATGTTCGAGGCCGGTGAGACACTACAATACTATGTCGATGACAATAAGAGCGGCGAGCCGACACTCACCACACTGAAGATCGACAAGAAAAGCAAGGCGAAGGTGACCATACAGCCCAACGGCGGTCTGATTCTGTGCAGATAAAACGACCGCAGTATGAACATCATCGTATCACAGGAGATAGAGAGCGTCTGCCCGACCTTTGTGGGAGCCGCCGTCGAGGCGCAGGTGGTGAACACACCCTACTGCGCCGAACTATGGGAGGAGATTCACGCCCTCGAACAGCGGTTTCGCCAGGAACTCACGACCGAATCGTTGAAGCAACTGCCCAGTATCGCCGCCACGCGGAATGTCTATAAGGCCTGCGGCAAGGATCCGTCGCGCTACCGCCCTGCCAGTGAACAACTCATCCGACGCATGCTGCAAGGCAAGGAACTGTATCAGATAGACACACTGGTTGACCTAGTGAACTTAGCCTCCATCGTCTTCGGTTACAGCATTGGCGGCTTCGATGCGGATAAGTTCGTGGGAGACACGCTGACACTGGGCGTGGGGCGCGAGGGAGAACCTTATGAGGGTATCGGCAGAGGCATCATCAATATCGCGGGACTACCCGTGTATCGTGATGCCGAAGGCGGTGTAGGTACCCCCACCAGTGACCATGAGCGCACGAAGATGACACTCAGCACCACCCACCTCGTGGTGCTCATCAACGGCTACGACGGCAATGAGGCACGTGTGACAGACAACGCCCGCTTCATTCAGGAATTATTAAAGAAATACTGTCAGAGTGACGGCGGCACCGTCACCATCTACCGCTAAACGGTAATCTCACCCGACCCTAAGCAACAGTGGTGGTTCTCGTCGTAGATGACGCAGAACTGTCCTGGTGCAACACCATGAATCTTCTCCTTCGAATGGACGACAAACGCGTCCTCGCCCGTCCATTCCAAGGTGGCAGGGTGATACTCCGGCGTATGACGGATCTTGAAGGTCACCTCACAAGGTGTCTGAAACTTTGTGAGGAAATGGAAATCGCAAACGGCGAAGTCCTGCTTATACGCCGTCTCGGGGTCATAGCCGTGCGAGACATAGAGGACGTTTTGCGCCACGTCCTTCTTGACCACAAACCAAGGGCCGCCGCCGAAGCCCATACCCTTGCGCTGACCGATGGTATGGAACCAAAGACCCTTATGCTCACCTATGCGTTTGCCCGTTTCCAATTCAATCACGTCGCCAGGCTGCTCGCCTAAATAACGACGGATATAGTCGTTGTAATTGATCTTACCCAAGAAACAGATGCCTTGCGAGTCCTTGCGCTTCGCATTCACCAAGTGCTCACGCTCCGCGATGATACGCACTTCATCCTTCACATAGTGCCCGATGGGGAAGAGGGCCTTTCGCAACTGCCAGTCGGCAATCTGTGCCAGGAAGTCCGTCTGGTCCTTCACGGGATCAGGACTAGTGCAGAGCCACTTCAATTTACAATTTAACAATTTACCATTTACCATTTCCTGAACCTCCTCAATCTCGGTTTGGGCATAGTGACCTGTGGCGATGAGGTCATAGTCGTGTCCACGTTTCTCGTCGAAGGCCCCAAACTTAATCAAGCGATTGCACATCACGTCGGGATTGGGCGTCAATCCCGCGCGTACCTTATCCATTGTATATTTCGTCACCTGATCCCAATACTCCTTGTGGCAGTCGATGACCTCCAACTTACAGCCATATTTATGAGCCACTGCCGTTGCCATCTCCAAGTCCTCCTCACTGGAGCAGTCCCACTCTTCTTCCTCCTCGGGTCCTATCTTGATGTAGAAACAGTCGGGATGCAGGCCGAGTCTAGCGAACTCATACACCACGACGCTACTGTCCACACCGCCCGAAAGCAGTACGGCAATCTTCTTGTTCTCTATCTCCGCTATATTCATATCTTCCTCTATTTCGGTTCTACATGCACGACCACGTGCGTCTCTTCCCCATAACGCTCCCTCAGCAGATCCTCTACCTCTGAGGCCTTATCGTGCGCCTCCCTCAAGGGGATGTCGCCATCCATCAGGATATGCAGTTCGATGGCATAGTGATTCCCAATGCGACGGGTACGCAACTCGTGCGGCTCCACCACATCCGGCAGGGATGCCACCAGACCAAGGATCTCATCCTCTATGACATCGGGCAACGACTGTTCCATCAGGTCACCGATACCATTTCGCAACAGATCGACAGACACCTTTACGATAAAGAGTCCCACGATGACGGAGGCAATGGGATCGAGCACCGTCCACCGCTGTCCTAAAAAGATGGCGCCGCCGATACCCACGGCCGTACCGATCGACGACAAGGCATCGCTACGATGGTGCCAAGCATTCGCCTCCACCGCCTGTGAATTCAACTGACGGGCCTTGACCATCGAATAACGATAGACACCTTCTTTCAAGAGCACAGACAACAGGGCCGCCCACAACGCCAACATCCCCGGTGCCTCCAATTGTGTGCCATTGGCCCAGGCAATGATCTTCGTCATGCCGCTATACACAATGCCGATAGCCACCGCCAGCAGTGCCATCCCGATGATTGTCATTACTAGCGTCTCATACTTGCCGTGACCGTAATCGTGCGACTTATCTTCCGGCTTGCCGCTGATACGGACGAACACCAGTACGATCACGTCCGTCACGAAGTCCGACAGGGAGTGGATGGCATCTGCCACCATCGCGGCACTATGGCCGACAATACCCGCCACGAACTTGAAGAGCAGCAGGATGACATTCACCGCTCCTCCCACCAGCGTCACCTTATATATTTTCTTGCATCGTTCCATCGCGCTGCAAAGGTAGCCACTTTCCATGAGATACAGACTGTCAAATCTATAAAGATTGTTAAATTTTAAGGCAAATCCATTGCCGAAAGAGAAATAGTTCATATCTTTGCGATATCAAATTGATATCACTTTAAAAGTGAAAGGTAAAAAGGTATATAATAAAAAGGTAAAAGAATTATGGAAACAAAAGAGTATGCATTCAAAGGAACAGTGATGAACGGCTTCGTGATGCTGTTCGTCAATCTGGCTGTTATTATCTTAGCGATTGTAGGAATCGTGAACAGTATCATCGAACTGGACCGCACTGGCGGACAACAGGGCGGTTGGCTATTGGGTGGCTGTGCTCTGCTCATCCTCATCAACATCATCATGTGGTGCGGACACATGCAGTTGGAACCCAACGAGGCCCGAGTGACCACATGGTTCGGTAAGTACGCCGGCACCTTCGCCAAAACAGGATTCTATTGGATCAACCCGTTCTACGGCACAAAGAAGGTTAGCCTCCGTGCCCGTAACCTCGATGCCGAGCCTATCAAGGTAAACGACAAGACGGGTAATCCCGTGATGATCGGCCTCGTGCTGGTATGGAAACTGAAGGACACCTACAAGGCCCTCTTCGAGGTTGACACCCAGACAATGGCTGCCGCTCCCAACACCGTTGGCAGCGACACCAAGGGACTGATGAACGCTTTGGAGAACTTCGTCCGCGTGCAAAGCGATGCCGCCCTGCGTCAGGTGGCAGGTCAGTATGCCTACGACGATGAAGACAACAAGCGTGAGGACGAGCCCACCCTGCGCTCGAGTGCCGATGAGATCAACCAGCAGTTGGAGGAGAAACTCGACGAGCGCCTGGCTCTCGCAGGTATCGAAGTGGTGGAGGCCCGCATCAATTACCTCGCCTACGCCCCCGAGATTGCAGCCGTGATGCTCCGTCGCCAACAGGCTTCAGCCATCATCACTGCTCGTGAGAAGATTGTGGAAGGCGCCGTGTCGATGGTGAAGATGGCACTCGACAAACTCTCAAAGGATAACATCGTGGATCTGGACGACGACAAGAAGGCTGCGATGGTGAGCAATCTCCTCGTGGTACTCTGCGGCGACGACTCCGCCCAGCCAGTAGTGAACACAGGAACTTTGAATCATTGATCATTGAACATTGACCATTGAACATTTATGGCTGAGAAGAGCACCAAGAGTTTTATCCTCCGCGTTGACGCTGAGACGATGAATGCAATAGAGGCCTGGGCTGCGGACGAATTCCGCAGCACCAACGGCCAGTTGCAATGGATCATCACCGAAGCCCTGCGCAAAGCCAAGCGCCTGCCCAAGAAAAAGCAAAACAATGGAACAGAACAAGTTTGATATTAAGAAAGTAAAGGTGCATCGCACCACATCGGGTACCGTCTTAGAGATGGCATTTATCCTAATAGCCGTCATCGTTTGGGGATTGATCATCTGGATGGTTCATCAGGCACCAGACATTGTGCCCACCCATTTCGACGGATCAGGTAATCCCAATGCATACGGCTCACCTGTAAGAGTCACAATTCCCTGCCTCATCATAACGATAGCAGCCATTGGTTGTATGGTAGTTGCTTATTTCCCACGATACATCAATATGCCAGTAGAGATTACGAATATCCGACAGGTGGAATTGACCATCACCAGTGTCCGGGTGGTAAGCATCACCCTGTTGCTGATGGCTTTGGCTGTGGCATATACCATGCTGGGGATGAGTTCGCCTAATGTCTTCCCCGTATTGGCGATAGTAGGACTCCTACTCGTGGAAATCATCGCTTTTACGGTACTCATCCACAAGGCAAAGTAACCGCTAATCTTGGAAATAGACCCGCTTGACGCGGTTGGATACACCTGTAAGTACCTCGTAAGGAATGGTATCGAGGACATCGGAGAGCACGGTCACAGGCAGATGCTCGCCGAATATCTCCACCTGGTCACCCTCATGACAGTCAATGCCCGTCACGTCGATCAGTGCCACGTCCATGCAGATATTACCCACATACTCCGCCTTCTGCCCATTCACAAGACAATAGCAGCGACGATTGCCCAGATGACGGTTCAGGCCGTCGGCATAACCAATAGGGATAGCGCCTATGACGCTGTCCCTTTCTAATTTCCCCTTGCGACTATAGCCCACCGTCTCACCCGCTGGTACATGACGCAACTGGAGGATAGTAGTCTTCAAAGTAGAGACAGTAGAGAGGATGCGGTTATCGCGGGGATCAACACCATACAAACCAATTCCCAGACGACACATTTCCATCTGACGCTCCGGGAAATGCTCAATGCCCGCAGAGTTATCCATGTGACGAAGAATCTTATGGGTGAAGGCTGCCTGCAACTTCCGGCTCCCCTCCTCAAAGAGCGCAAACTGCTGGGCGGAGAACGCATCGAAGCCATCGCTGTCGGAACCCACGAAATGACTGAACACACTGCGCGGGATAATAGCCTGCTGGTGCTTCAGACGGTCTATCAACTCATCGATATCATGGATGGGGTCAAAACCCAGACGGTGCATGCCCGTATCAAACTTGATATGCACAGGCCACCCCGTGATACCTTCCTTGCGCGCTGCCCTGATAAGGGCATCAAGCAGACGGAAGGAATAGACCTCCGGTTCGAGGTCATAGTCGAACATCGTCTTGAAGGTCGTCATCTCAGGATTCATAATCATGATATTTGCTGTGATACCTGCCTTGCGCAGTTCCACGCCCTCGTCGGCCACAGCCACGGCAAGATAATCGACGCGGTGATCCTGAAGCGTCTTACCAATCTCCACCGCACCGGCACCGTAGGCATCAGCCTTGATCATACACACCATCTTGGTCTCTGGCTTCAGGAACGAACGGTAGTAGTTCAGATTATCCACCACCGCATTGAGGTTCACCTCCAGTATCGTCTCGTGTACCTTCTGTTCCAACTGCTCTGTAATCTGGTCAAAACCGAAACGGCGTGCTCCCTTCAGCAGGATCAGTTCATTACGCAGGCTGCTGAACACATCACTCGATAGGAAATGCTGCACATCTTGGAAGAACTGTTTGTCGCTGATCTGTATCCTGTCTGCCTGAGCAGAGAGTTCCGGGCCAATGCCGATGAACTTCTGAATCCCCCGCTTCACACAGAGATCCGACACCTGGGCATAGAGTGCCTCAGGCGCGATACCGGTCTGGTACATATCACTGAGGATGATGGTCTTCCTGAGTGGGGCATGACTACCTGTCTCTATCCTTCGGTTCAGGAAGTCGAGGGCAATATCGAGGGAGTTGATGTCAGAGTTATACGAGTCATTGACGAGGATACAGCCCCGCTGTCCTTCCTTCACCTCCAAACGCATGGCCACCGGCTCCAATAAGGGCATACGCTCGGCCAACTGCTGCGGGGACACACCGAGATACAACGCCGTCGCCGCACAGGTGATACAGTCCTCTATTGAAGCCTCATCGCTGAAAGGAATAACAAAAGCCCCGTCCTCGCCCTTATAGCGGTAGGAAATGGTTTTCCCCTCGATGGCCTTCACAAACAGTGCCACCTGTTCGTCGCACTGCGACCACGCAATCTTCTCACCCTTGTACTGCAACCGACGGATACAGCGACTCACGATGTCATTG
Organism: uncultured Prevotella sp.; assembly: GCA_905233555.1. Classification (GTDB taxonomy): domain Bacteria; phylum Bacteroidota; class Bacteroidia; order Bacteroidales; family Bacteroidaceae; genus Prevotella. Next base: position 13,365 of record CAJODF010000011.1, read on the forward strand.
TCCGAACAATATATCATCGCCTGTGTATCGTGCATCAACTCCAGTTTCTCCAGACATTTCTCCTCCATCGAACGGAAGTTCTCCTGATGGGCCGCACCCAACGAAGTGAAGACACCCACCGTAGGCTGGATGATATCTCTCAAAGCCATCATCTCCCCGGGTTCGGAGATACCCGCCTCGAAGATACCTACCTCCGTCTGCTCGTTGAGCAGCCATACCGAGAGAGGCACACCTATCTGCGAGTTATAACTCTTCGGCGAACGCACAATCTTCTGCGAAGGTAGAAGCACCTGATAGAGCCACTCCTTCACCATCGTCTTGCCGTTGGAGCCCGTGATACCCACGATGGGGATGTCGAACTCGTCGCGGTGACGCTCGGCCAGTCGCTGCAAGGCGGCCAGCGGCGATGGAACCACCAAGAAGTTGGCATCCGTCATATCATCAGTCCCCTTGGGACAGAATTCCTGAAGCCCCCTCGACTCCACCACGAAGTTACGCACGCCCCTGCGATAGAGATCGCTGATATACTTATGTCCGTCGTTGCGGGCCGACTTCAATGCGAAGAACAGTGTTTCCTCCGGGAAACAAAGTGAACGACTGTCCGTCAACAGCCATCCTATCTGAGCATCGACCGTACCGATGCGCCGCGCCCCAATCAGCGTGGTTATTTTCTCTATAGAATAATTCATATATTAACCTTTAATGCTGGATATTTCTCTTGTAAACTATTTAAGCGGAGCCGGGTCTGCTCCTGGAAACGACGGTATTCGTCGGATTCGGGATCGAAGGGCTTATGCGCCAGGGCCTGCTTCATGGGGCGCCACTCCTCCAAGAAGGTCTTGGCCTCAGGAGAGAAACAGGTCTCTACCAAACGCTCCCAGATATAATCCACCGCTTGCTGCGACGGGTGGAGCATATCCTCCTGATAGAAGCGATAGTCGCGCAGTTCATCCATCAGAATCTCGTAAGCGGGGAAATAGGCTATCCTAGATTCCCTAGGACCCCTAGGATTGCCTAGACCTCCTAGAATCTTCTCCACCGCCAGAAGCAGCGTCGCCTTAGAAAGTTGGGAACCGTGATAGCCGTATTTGCGATAGCGAATCGGACTAACGGTCAAGACAACATGCACCTCGGGATTCATCCGTCGGAGGATATCAATCGACTGCCACAGATAGTCGGCACATTCATCTACCGAAAGTTCCTCCTCGGTGAAGAGCGACTGCGGACGCTTCTGACAGTTATCCACAATCTCGCCAGTTTCCTTCAGACGATAGACATGGTTCGTACCCAGAGTCAGGAAAGCGACACTAGGGGCGGATGTCGAAAGGCGCTGGAGGGTATGCAGGATACTGGCGGGGTTATACATCACCCCGTAGGGATTCACCGTCGCGGGGAACTGCGCCTCCTGAAACCGGCGACCTATCTCCGTGGCAAAGCAAGACCCCACGAAGAGCATCTCCTCGAAAGGCCTGATCCGGAACCCCGGATCCTCAATATCCACTACTGTCCTAAACTCCATCCTTGTCTCCTTGACTCCCTGTTTCCTTGTCTCCCTAACTCCTACTTATCTGCAGTCCTGTTGTCGAAAGCGTCATCTCCACAAACCGCGCATTCTCATTCATCCTGTTCTCCGCCAGTATTTGCTTAATCCGCACAGCAGCCTCCGGGTCCTTGGCAATCATATACAGATAACCGCCACCGCCGGCCCCGGGCAACTTATACCCGAGACACAGGTCGTCGATCAAATCCGTCAGGGCAGCCACCGCCGGAGGATTCGTCCCACTGTCGAGCCGCTGGTTCTGCTGCCAGGTCTTACGCACAAGCCGCCCCATCTGGGTGAAGTCATTACGCTGGATAGCCTCGTACATCGCCATCGTATGCTCCTTCATCTCACGCAACAGACGCAACTCCTCGTTGTGGTTGAGGAACATTCGCCGTACAATCTCCGCCAATATCTGCTTGGCGGTACGGGTGATGCCCGTATAGTATAACAGGTGACAGGCTTTGTACTCCGGCTGTGTCCATATATCATCGGGCAGCCAGCGCACCTGTGGACTCTGGTCGAAACCCTTACCCGTCTGCAACAGTTTCACGCCACCAAGCACGCCCCCGAACTGATCCTGCCAACCACCGCCAGTGGTGAGCATCTGCTCCAGCATCAGCGTACGGTGCCCAATCTCATTCTTGTCCCAGCCCAGACCGCAGAAGTCGTTCAATGCCCCCAGCACGGTAGCCGCCAGGATACTCGATGTTCCCAACCCGCTTCCCGCCGGAATGGCCGACAGCAGCGTCAGTTCAAGTCCCGATGTCACAGCGTGCTCTCCGAAGCCGGCAAGAACCAAGGCGGCCTTGGGGATGGAGAAGGGCGAACCCACATGCATGAAATCCATCAACTGCTCCCTCGTTTCCACTACCTCCATCGCACCGAGGTCGATGCTACGAAGCACGATACGGTGCTCCTTCGACGGCTTGATAAAGACCTGCAAGGGCGGCTGACCGTTGAGTTCGATGGCGAAGTTGATCACGTTGCCTCCCTCCATCAGACAGTAGGGCGGCGTATCCGTCCACCCGCCGGCAATATCGATACGCACCGGCGAGCGCCCCCAGACAATCTGGTCACTGCTGACACAGGGGGACGGTTGCTGCTGGACAGCAGCAGCCTGGGAACAAAGGCCCTCACGAAGAAGGGCGAACGCCTTGTCGCTCTCACCACGGAACATGGCATTATGGATGCGCGTCATCAGCGGCGCATCCTCGGGCAGCGCCTCCGGCAGCGGTATCTGGTATTTCTCGAACGCCTCGGCGGCATCGGCCAGGTCGAGTTGGTAGAACACGCTGTGCCGCCAGTTCGCAGCCATCGCACGCCAGTTCTGCCGCCTATACCCCTCCCGTTGGGCAAACAGCCGCTTCAGGTCAGCCCGCTCCGCCACTTCGTTACTATTCAGCGGCTCGTCAATCCGATAGCGGCGTATCTCGTAGTCGGAGTCGCCCACCGGCACCACGTCGATACACTCCCCGGGCGCCAGCGTCATCTCCCAATCGTTCTCAGGCACACCCGTCACCACATTGTCATGCGTCAGGTGCCACTTAGGCCCGATATAACTGTTCTCAATCCATATATTACTGTTCTCTTCCGTAAAAGGCACCTTCATCACAGCATTCTGCACAAAGATGGAGGGATGGGGCTTACGGTCCAGATGCATAATCTCACGCTGGTCGTTGACAAGGTTCTGCAACCGCAGCGTCGAGGATATCATCTCCCGCGACGTACCGAAGTGATAGAATTCGCCGCCCGTCAGGGGCACGATGGCCACGCTCAACGCCCGCAGTTCGGGGTCGTCAAGGACTGGCTCGGTGCCGAGGGCACAGCCGAACTCGGAATAAAGATCATATTCCTTCCCGTCGCCCCGCTGCATCAGCAGCCGGACGGCCTTGTCGCTCAGCAGCCACACGCCGATATCAGTCAGGTAGAAATGGTCGCGCTGCAGGTCGGAGAGCGTCTGCACGGAAGGTTTCTGGAGCATCTGCTTCAGAACGGAAGGCGACTGGCGGCTACTAACGAACACTCCGTGATTCTTCGCCACCGAGGCATCGAGCCACAGGCCGTAGCACACTACATCCGCCTCGGGAACAGGCTGCAGGGGCTGTGTGGCACGGACGAGCACATCGCCGCTCACCACCATCGTATGAATACCCTCTGGCGCCATCTGCATCATCTGCTCATACAGCGGCAACTGCACGCTGAGCAGATTCTGCGCGAGACGCTGTCCCCGCTCCCACCGGAACACCGGCAGGGGCATCAGCACCTTGCCCGACACGGCATAACTGGGCAGACGCTTGCTCTGCCCGCCGGCATGAATCAGGATGCGCTTCTCCTGTGGGAGCCAACGGTCCATATCCGTCGCGCCGTCGGCACGACAGGCTTCCTGCAACAGCCACGCCGTACCGCCACCACTACCGAGGCGGTGACCCACGGGGTCGCAGGTACAGAAGTATTCCTCACGGAAGAGCCCCGTCACCTCATGAAACACCCCCACCAGATTCGGCGGCAACGACAATAATTTTTTCACCTTTTCAACTTTTCACCTTTTCAACTTTCCTTCGGCGATATTCCATGAAGACGGCGCCGAGGAGCACGAGGATCAGCACCACGTAGGATACGTAGGCAATCGTCTCCGTCACATCCACCGACTTCGGGAAGAAACTCAGCACCACCTCGTGCTTGCCGGGCTTCACGTTCAATGCACGGAGGATATAGTTCACACGGCCCAACTCAGCAGGCTCGCCATCGACGGTCGCCGTCCACCCGGGATAATAAATCTCGGAGAACACGATCACACCGCCCTTGCCCGAATTCACGTCGTACTTCAACTGGTTCGGCTCGTAGGCCGTGATGGTCACGATGCTCGCCGTATCCTGCTCGACGGCCTCGCCGAGTTGCGCCTTGAACTGCGCATCGGCCACAGCCTCGTGACGCAGGTCGATACGCCCTACCCCGTCGATTTCCTCGTTGGCGTTCTGCACATACTGGATCTTATCCACGAACCATGCATTGCCGTAGGTATAGGGATTCTGCAGCGGTACGGTCTGTCCGCCCTGCAACGGGAAGATGATATACTTCGTGTTCAGCATGTTGAGCACGGGGAAGATGCTGTCGCCGTTCACCTGCGTCATGTCGCCGGCGGCATCGGCCACAGCGTTCATCATCGCCTGCATCTCGGGCGAGATATACTGCTCGATCATCTCCTGATAGCGGCGCAACTTAGCGGCATGGTAGCCACCGATGCTCTTATGATAGTAAGAGGTTTCATTCTCATTGAAGGTATTCGACGCCAGATTCAGCACGCGGTAGTCGAGACTCTTGTCGTGCAGTATCTGCTCGTCGGTCTGTGTCATCTGCTGCGGTGCCTCGCGCTCACTCTTCGGCACGAACATCCCGTCGTTGAGGTAACGCTTGTTGATATGCCACAGGTCGCCGAGACAGAGCACCATCAGGATTGTAATCGTATATTCCTTCTTCAACTTGCCGTAGCAGAATGCCAGCAGCACGCCCGCACCCACCAGGATAATATAGAACGAACGCAGGGCGTCGCTCGTAAACATCGCCTGACGCATCTCCGTCAGGTTGGTCATCACGGGCTGCAGATACTCGCCAGGGAGCGTCTGAAGCGCCTGCAACTCACTCGTAGAGATGAAACTGTTGAAGAACATCGACGGCATCAGCCAGAACAGCAGGGAGATACCACCCGTCAGACAGAAACTGACGACCAGTGGCCACTTCAACTGTTCCCACTTCACCTCCTTATTGATCACTCCTTTCAGTGCCAGCATCGCCAGCAGGGGGATGGTGAACTCGGCGATCACCAATATCGACGCCACCGTACGAAACTTCGCGTACATCGGCACGTAGTCGATGAAGAAGTCCGTCAGGCCCATGAAGTTCTTACCCCAGGAGAGCATAATCGACAGCACGGTTGCCGCCACCAAAGCCCACTTCAGCGGACCCTTCACGATGAAGATGCCAAGGATGAAGAGGAACATGACGAAGGCACCCACATAGACCGGCCCCGACGTACCCGGCTGCTCGCCCCAGTACTGCCCTATCTGGTCGTAGAGACTCAGGAAGTTATTGTCGGCCTTCTCCATCGCCGTCTCGTTGCGGCTCAGCGGCATCGAAGCACCGCCCTTCGTATTGGGCACCAGTAGCGTCCATGTCTCGCCAATACCGTAACTCCACTGCGTGATATAGTCGCGTTCCAAACCGCTACTGGTCTGGTTAGCCGCGTTCTGCTTCACCAGTTCACTCTTGCCGCGCATCGACTCCTGACCATACTGCCAGGTGTGATACAGGTTCGACAGGTTCATGCACACGCCGATGGCGGCAGCCGCCAGACAGACGCCCGTGGCCTTCGCAAAACGCAGCAACTGACCCTTCTGCACTGCCTCGACAAACCAAGCGATGACGAGGAACAAGATGATGAATAGATAGTAGTACGTCATCTGTACGTGGTTGGCGTTGATCTCAAACGCCGTGAAGATAGCTGTCACGATGAAGCCCCACAAGTACTTCCCGCGGTAGGCCAGCACGATACCCGCAATCATCGGCGGCAGGTAGGCCAGCGCCCACACCTTCCAGATGTGTCCGGCAGCGATGATGATCAGGAAATAAGTGGAAAAGGCCCATAGCACGGAACCCATGGCAGCCAGATGCTGACGGAAGTCGAACGCCCGAAGCAGGATATAGAAGCCCAGCAGATAGGCGAACACATACCACACATTCTCCGGCAACCACAGATGGAAGGCATTGATGGCCTGTCCCAACTTGTCGGTCGAATGATACGACGGGGCCGTCTGGTACGTCGGCATACCACTGAAAAGGGCGTTCGTCCAACGGCTCCGCTCTCCCGTCTTCTGCAGATACTCGATACCCTCCTGTCCGGCACCGCGCCCTGCCGAGGCATCGTGACGGTAAAGGATGCGCCCCTCGATGTCGGCGGGGAAGAAATAGGCAAATGCCAAAACCACAAACAACAATACTGCCAGCACATCAAGCAGCCATTTCTTTATCATGTCCATAACTTGCAAGTTTTTAATTTCTGCCTGCAAAGGTACAAATAAGTAATCGAAAAACCAAATTAATTTGGGTTTTTCATGCATTCCTCAGAACGAACGTAAGGATATTTGTTATTCATCGTATTGACGACGGCGGTAGTCCCAGAGGATGTAGGCTACGTAGCCAAGCAAGCCGAGGTAGGCCGTCACGAAGGAGACGGTGAACCATAGGGGCTGGGATAGGAAGAATTGTATGCTGTCGGTCATTTCTTTTAGGTTTTGATTTGCGCACAAAGTTAGTGAAAAGGGGTGAGTGGGGGTGTAAAAAAAAAGCATTTGGTGTGAAATATCTGGTCATAGGTGTGAAAAAATAGGTGTTTTTTCACAATTTCCTTGGTATTTTGACCGATTTTATGTATTTTTGTACCCATGATTACGATTGGCGAGATGCAGATAAGCGGTATGCTGACGATGGCAATGTTGTCGGTGATGCTGATGCTGTGCGTGCCTCCCCGCTCCGTACACCGTAGCAGTTTTGCCCGTGCGCGGTGGATGATGGCGCTGGGCACGGGGCTTATCGCCGTGCAGTTTCTGTTGCAGTACGTGTTCGGCTTCCGCCAGATGGGTGTGACGCAGGCGGTACTGCTAAACCTGTTGCTGTTTACGCCCGCCTCGCTGTGCTGCGGCATGGCGATCCTTTATGTGCAGCGGCAGGGCTATGTGAGTCGGCGGGAATGGGCGACGACGACGGCCATCTGCGCCGTGTCGATGTTGTTGCTGGCGGGTACGGCACTATTGGACGGCGTGCCGATTCGCGAGGAGTCGAGGGCACTGCGGATGGCGGAATACACGGGCGGGTTGTTCTACGTGATGCTGCAGAGTTACATCTTCGTCAGGCAGTATAAGTCATACAAGCAGTTGGAGCAGGCGGTAGATGAGTACTTCGACCGTGAGCGCCGCGACCTGTTCGGGTGGATGGGCTGGAGCATGAAGACGATGGCCGTGCTGGCCTTCTTCGTGCCGGTGGTCATCTTCATGGAAGGGAGCCTGCTGGTGCTGTTCTCCATCGCCTATTTCTTCTGTATCTCCTACTCTACCATCAGTCTGTACCGCTACGGCGTGAGTGAGGACGTGATGCGCGTGGAGGAGGCGAAAGGAATGAGGAGTGAAGAAATGAGAAGTGATGGCATGCGGAGTGAGAAGTTGTTGCTGGTAGAGGAAGCTGTATCGAAGTGGAAGGAGAATGGGTCGTACAAGGAGCACAACCTGACACTGAGTGTGGTGGCGCGGCAGATGAACCTGCCTCGCAGACAGTTGCAGGAGTGGCTGCGACACTCGGACTATAAGAATCTGGCCGGTCTGGTGACGATGCTACGCATCGAGGAGGCCAAGGAGATACTGAAGGCGCATCCCGAGTGGTCTGTGGAGAGTGTGGCTGAGCATTGCGGCTTCAGCAGCCGCGAGTATTTCCACCGCGCCTTCCGTCAGATAACAAAGATGACGCCCGCGAAGTTTCAACAGAGTTAGTTCCCCGGAGGGATTGAGATATGGAAGAACGGATAATCAGTAGTGTGCAGAATGCAAGGATTAAGCACGTTGTGGCGCTTCAGCAGAAGTCGGCACTGCGCCGCGAGGAGGGGCTCTTCGTGGTGGAGGGTCGGCGCGAGATAGCGCACTGCATCGCCTGCGGCTACGAGATAGAGGAATTGTATGTGCTCGACGGTGTGGCCGTCGAACGCGAGCATTATACCGTTTCGCCGCCGGTGTATGAGAAGATGGCGTACCGTGAGGGCACGGAGGGTATCATCGCCGTGGTAAAGACGAAGGCGCACCATCTGAACGGTCTTACGCTGAGGGAGCATCCGCTCATCGTGGTGCTGGAGCGTGTGGAGAAGCCCGGTAACCTGGGGGCTATCCTGCGTACGGCAGAGGCGGCGGGCGTGGATGCCGTCATCATGTGTGATCCCCTCACCGACCTATACAATCCGAACCTAATACGTGCCAGCATCGGCGGGGTGTTCAGTGTGCCGGTGGCGGTCTGCACGTCGCAGGAGTGCATCCAGTTCCTCAAGGAGCGGAAGGTGTGTATCCTGACGGCGCAACTGCAGGACTCGTACGCCTATTACGACTACGATATGCGAGGGGCTACAGCCTTGGTGATGGGGACGGAATCGACGGGTCTCACCCAGCAGTGGCGCGATGCCGCCGATGCACATATCCGTATCCCGATGCTGGGGCGGCTCGACTCGCTGAACGTCAGCGTTTCCGCCGCCATCCTCATCTATGAAGCGGTCAGGCAGAGAAATAGTTAAATTGTCAAATAGTTAAATAGTCAGATATGAAAATTGGAATGATTGTTGCGATGGACAAGGAGTTGAAGCAACTCCGTCCGTTGTTCCCTGAGGACAGGGTGATTCTGCAGAAGAGCGGGATTGCGACGGTGAATGCCGCCATCCAGGCGGTGGAGATGATTCGCCAGTACAAACCCGATGTGATTATCTCCTCCGGTTGTGCCGGCGGTCACGGTGACGATATCAACCTACAGGATGTGGTGGTGAGTTCGGAACTGACGTACCACGATGTGTATTGCGGAAAGGCCATCGACGATACGACGGTATTTGGTCAGGTGCAGGGTTTGCCCGTGCGCTATCAGGCCGATCCTTACCTCTTGGAGAAGGCCCGACTGACGGGGGCGAAGCCGGGATTGATCGTGACAGGCGACTGGTTCGTCGATTCGAAGGAGAAGATGCGTGAGATTATCGGCCACTTCCCCGATGCGAAGGCCGTCGATATGGAGTCGTGTGCCATTGCGCAGACATGCTACATCTACAAGGTGCCGTTTATTTCCTTCCGTGTGATCAGCGATCTGCCCTTGCGCGATTCTGACGCCTCGCAGTATCATAATTTCTGGGATACCGTGGCCGAGCAATCCTTCCACGTCACCCGTACATTCATTGAGAGCCTCTAACCATGGAAGTCATACAAAGTTTTACGATTGACCACACGCGCCTGAAGCCTGGTATCTATGTGTCGCGTGTGGATAAAGGCTTTACTACGTTCGACCTGCGCATCACGGAGCCCAATAAGGAGCCTGCCGTTGCGCCTGCCGCCATGCACAGTATAGAGCACCTGATGGCTACGTGGTTCCGCAACTCGCGGGTGAAGGAAGATGTAGTCTATGTGGGTCCGATGGGTTGCCTGACGGGCATGTATATTATCATGACGGGTACTTACACCGTCGAGGATATGCGCCAGTTGACCATCGCGTGTCTGGAGTGGATACTCACGCAGACGGCAGTGCCGGCCACGACACCTGAGACATGCGGCAACTGTCTGCTCCACGACCTTCCCATGTGCCAATGGGAATGCCGCCGATATCTGGATCGGCTACAGAACGATTTCCACTCGAAATATACTAAACTTCAGATTACCCTTGAGGACGGCAAGGTCTTTGCCGATGCATAATCACTGTTCGGAGAAGAGCACTTGGATGACGGTCTGTCCGACGGCCTGAAGGGTGTTCTTGTCGATATGGGCCATATCGTCATTGACGGTATGCCATGTGGGTCCGAAACTGCTCTGTTCGCAGGTGGGGTAATAGGGAATGATGTCGATACAGGGTATCTTGGCGACGGTGTTCACGGGGATATGGTCGTCAGTGATGCCTATACCCTCCCTAACTGGGAAGAATGAGCCGTAGCCGACGACTGAGGCTGCGCGCCATACCTTATCGACGATGCTGCCGGCATAACGCTTTGACATGATCTCCTGATAGAACTGTGTCCCCTGTCCGCCTACCATGTCGAGCAGGATGCCGTATCGGGCGGTATAGCCTTGCTTATGCGGATTGGCTGCCCAATACTGGGAGCCCAAGGCCCAGGTATTACCTGGGTCATAACCGGTTTCCCATTGGGGGTAGCCGTAGTCTTCAGCATCGAAACAGATGAAGTCGATGCCGATGTTCAGGGAGTCAGGGAGTTGCCTTGCTATTTCGAGCATGACGGCTACGCCCGAGGCGCCGTCGTTGGCTGCCATCACAGGCTTGTGCCAGTTGGCTTCATCGGGGTCGTTGTCGGCCCAAGGACGACTGTCCCAGTGGGCGCATATCAGAACACGTGAGGTGAGTTCGGGCTTGTAACTGGCGATGATGTTCGTGCTACGGAGCGACAGGCCGTCGTAGCCTTGGAGAACGGTCTTCTGGGGGATGACGGTCAGGTCGTATGACTGGAATTTCTGGATGATCCACTGTTCGCAGTCGTCGTGCGCCTTGCTGTTCATCGTACGCGGGCCGAAGTCGCATTGCTGCTGACAGAACAGATAGGCGCTGTCGGCACAGAAAGCTGGCCCTACGGGCTGCATCATCACTGTATTGTCGTTAGCCTGCTTGCGGAGACCACAAGAAGTGAAAAGTGAAAAGTGATAAGTGATAAGTATCACTCCCACCCAAACCAAACCTTTTTTCATTATGCTCTTTCCTTTCATCTCAATTTTTCACTATTTACTTCTCACTTCTTCTGCACGAGGCCCATAACACGGAGGAAGTTACCTCCCCAGATCTTCTGGATGTCACGCTCGCTGTAACGGCGGGCCAACAGTTGACGGGTGAAATTGATCAGTTCGGAGGAGTCGGCCAAACCGCGTACGCCGCCGTCGCCGTCGAAGTCGGTTCCTATTCCCACATGGTCGATGCCCATGATCTTGATGGCATGCTCCAGATGGGCAATGGCGTCCATGATGGTCGCCTCGCCGTCTTTCTTCAGGAAGCCGGCATAGAGTGTGGTCTGTGCCACACCACCCTTGGCTGCAAGGGCACGCATCTGGTCATCGGTCAGGTTACGGGGATGGTCGCAGAGTGCCCGACTGCTGCTGTGGCTGCACACGATGGGCATACTGCTGATCTCAAGGGCGTCGTAGAAACTCTTCTCTGCTGCATGACTCAGATCGACCATGATACCGAGGCGGTTCATCTCACGGATGACCTGTTCGCCGAAACGACTCACGCCACCGTGGGTGTTGCAGCCCCTGGCGGAGTCGCATATCTCATTGTCTCCATTGTGACAGAGCGTCATATAGACAACGCCACGCTGGGCGAAGTGCTGCAGGTTCTGCAACTGGCCGTTGAGTGCCAATCCATTTTCGATGCCCAGCATGATTGACTTGCGTCCGTTGCGCTTGTCCTCATAGAGGTCGCCCGGCGTACGGGCGATACTGATATAGGCCTTGTTCTCAGAGACTATCTCCTCGATCTTATCGAAGATGAGGTCGGTGTATTCCAGCGGACCGGGTACATCGAAGTCAACGAGTGAGGAGAAGGTCTCTCCGATTTTCGGCTGGGGCAGGTAGGCTACCATGATAGTGGCATCCTGACGACCTTCGCTCATCTTGTGCAGATCGACGAGGATCTTCGAGTCGCGGTGGTCGAAATGAATGCCCTGCGGGAAGAACATCGGGGTATCGCAATGGGTGTCGAGGGTCAGCACGCGGTCGTGCAGTTCGTTGGCACGGCGGAAGGCTTTCGCCTCTTCCACGAGCCAGCGGAACAGGGGCATGCCCTCGTCGAAGCACTCGGGGTGCCACTGTACGCCGATGATGGACTTGAACTCGCTACTCTCCATCGCCTCCACGATGCCATCGCTCGACTTCGCCACTACGCGGAACTTGTCGCCCGGGTCTTTCACGGCCTGATGGTGGAAGGAGTTGACATAGATCTTCTCTTCACCGTAAAGGCGATAGAGGATAGAGTCCTCGTCGATCTTCACGCTGTGTGTCTGCTCGGCACGGTCAGCCTCCTGCGAATGCTTGATGTTCGCCTGGATACTGATGTCCTGCGCCACCTTGCCCCCAAGGGCGATGGCCAGTGTCTGAATGCCCCGACAGATGCCCAGGATAGGTATCTGACGATTGTAGGCCAGACGGGTGATCATGAGTTCGGGTAAGTCGCGCTTCTGGTTGATACCACGCAGACGGGGCGAAGGCTCGTCACCACCGAAGAGGGGATTGATGTCACCACCACCGCTCAGGATGAGTGCGTCGATGCGGTCAAGGGTATTGACCAGCGTGTTGGCATCCTCGACAGGCGGGATGATCATTGGCACACCGCCGGCAGCCACCACCGACTGGTAGTAGCCCTGGCTCAGTTTACAAGTGATATCCTCAAAGTTTCCCGTGATACCGATGACAGGCTGATACTCTGCCTCGGGGTAGCGCGAATAGACGCCGTCGAGATACGACTGCAGTTCAAACTTACCCATACTCCTTACTCCCTTTGCCCCTCGTCCAAGTTGACAGGAATCTCACGTTTGATGCTCTGCTCCAATGAGATCAGGGTCTCTGTGGCTACGACACCGGGGATGCCCTGCAGTTTGCCGTTCAGCAAGTCCATCAACTGTTCGTTGTCGCGGGCATAGAGTTTCACCATCATCGTGTAAGGGCCTGTGGTGAAGTGGCACTCCACCACTTCAGGGATATGCTGCAGGCGTTCCACCACATCCTTATACATCGAACCCTTCTCCAGGTTGATACCCACATAGGTGCAGGTGCTGTAGCCCAAGCTCTTCGGGTTGACGTCGAAGCCGCTGCCGGTGATGACGTCGGCCTCGATGAGGTGCTGTACACGCTGGTGGATGGCGGCACGCGAGACGTTGCACTCGGCTGCCACATCCTTAAACGGGATACGGGCATTCTTCGAGAGAATGCTCAGAATCTTCCTGTCAAGATGATCAATTTTCTCCATTCCTATTTGTTATTTTTCTACAATTCCTACGAGTTCTACGTCGAAGATCAAGGCGCTGTAAGGCTTGATCTCACCAGAGTTACGGTTACCGTATGCCAGTTTGTAGGGGATGTAGAGTTGCCACTTCGAGCCTACAGGCATCATCGTCAGGGCTTCCGTCCAACCGGCGATCACCTGGTCGGGACGGAACTCCATCGGCTTGTCGCCATGCCTATTAGAAGCGTCGAACACCGTACCGTCGATCAGACGGCCTTCGTAGTTCACTTGTACGATGTCTGTCTTCTGAGGAATCACACCCTCACCCTTCACGAGCACCTTGTACTGCAGACCACTGCGCAGGGCGACTACACCTTCCTTCTGGGCGTTCTCGGCCAGGAACTTCTCACCGGCATCGCGGTTCGGTCCGTAGAGTTTTTCCTCCTTGGCAGCCTGGTCAAGGCGCTGCTTCTCGCTGAAGAACGCCTCGGCGGCCTGCTGCGTGAAGAGGGTCGTATCCTTCTTCAGAGCATCAGTAAAGCCACGATAGAGCAGGCTGGCGATGATAGAGTCGGGCGAGTCGGTGAAGTCCTTTACCAAACTCGGCAACATACGGTCGCGCACCTGGTTGGCAATCTCCATACCGGCTACGTAAGCCTTCATCTTCGGGTCAGTGCCCATCTTCTCCACTTCCTGGAAGCCTCTCACGAAGTCAGCCATATAGGTGGTATCAACCCCGTGCTGCTGAATGAGGAACGGTATCAGTCCGTTGGTGATGCTCATACCGGCCGCATAACTGACAGAGTCGCTGCCGGTCGTCAACTTCACGGCCTCCACGACGGGCGTCGCAGGCTGTTTCTTGTCCTTCTTCTTCGAAGCGGCACTGACAGAATACAAAGAAGCACCCGCCACAAGGGCGAGTGCCAGTATGATGACTCTCTTCATTACTTCTTAGGATTAACCTCGAGGAGTTCGATCTTGAAAATCAACATAGAGAAGGGCTTGATGATACCCTGCTCACGCTCACCGTAAGCGAGTTCCTGGGGAATATAGACCTCCCAGATAGAGCCGGCGGGCATGTGGACCATAGCGTCAGTCCAACCCTTGATGGTCTGATTACAGCGCAGGCTGATAGGCTCGCCACGCTTGTAAGAACTGTCGAAGATAGAGTCGTTCAGCAGACGGCCCTCATAGTGTACCTTCACGAGTGAGGTGTCGGCGGGGATGGCACCGTTGCCTTCCTTCAGCACCTTATACTGTACACCACTCTCCAGGGTCTTCACACCGTCCTTCTTGGCATTGGCAGCGAGGAACTTCTCACCAGCCTCCTTGTTCGGACCGTAGGTCTTCTCCATCTCCTTAGCCTTGATGCTCTGCATCAGAGCCTGAGCCACATTCTGGGCAGAATCGACGGTCATCAGGGCGCCCTTACCGGTCGTACCGCTGATGAAGCCGGCCATGAAGTTCTTCATAGAGATGGTCTTCGTTGAATCGTCACCGAACACCTCGTGGTTGATACCCTTAATCATACGGGTAGAGATCTGCTGACCGATTTGGATACCAGCATAGTAGGCGGCCTTCTTCTTGTTGTCGCCAGCGTTGGCACCCTCGTTCAGACCCTTGATGAACTCAGCCATGTAGGTCGTATCGACACCCAGGCTACCTACGAGGTATTCTTTCAAACCCTGAGTCTGTGCCAGACCAATGGCATAACTCATTGTATCAACATCACTCTTCAGGTTAGCCTTCGGAGTAGAATTTCCGCAACCGGTAAATGCAGCGGCTGCAATAGCCATTACGGCTACAAACATTAATTTTTTCATTGCTTTTCTGTTATTTATTTAAACTACTTGTATTAACTCTACATCGAATATCAGGGCTGCAAACGGCGGTATGCTGCTACCGGCACCGCCCTCGCCGTAACCCAGACGGTAGGGGATAAAGAAGCGGTACTTGGCACCTTCCTGCATCAACTGCAGACCTTCCGTCCAACCGGCAATCACCTGCTGCAAGGGGAAGGTAGCGGGCTCGCCACGCTGCACGCTGCTGTCGAACACGGTTCCGTCGATCAGGAATCCCTCATAGTGGCACATCACGGTGTCCTTCGCCGTCGGCTTCTTGCCGTTGCCTTCCTTCAGCACCTGATACTGCAGACCACTAGGCAGGGTGATCACACCGGCCTTCTTGGCGTTCTCAGCCAGATACTTCTCGCCGGCCTCCTTATGGGCCTTACCGGCCTCAGCACGCTGCGCCGATAGTTTCTGCTCCTGCTTCTGAAAATAGTCCTGTACGATGGTCTGAGCCTCACGGTGCGACACCTTCAACTCGTTGCCTTCCAGCACATCCTTAATGGCCTGTGCAAAGTCGGCGGCACTGATGCCCTCGGCACCCATCTGAGCCAACTGCTGTCCGATTCCCAGACCCAAAGCGTAACTTACCTTATCCATTCTTTTTCTATTATTAATAATGTATAACTTCCAAAATCGGCTGCAAAGGTAATACATTTTAGTTACAGATTGCACAGATTAACACAGATTAATACAAAAAAGTAGTGAATTAATGTAAAATCTGTGGCACTTTTTGTAAATTTGCAGCCGAATATAATCATTTTGCTTATGAAAAAGATTGTTGTATTGACAGGTGCAGGCATGTCGGTGGAGAGCGGACTCAAGACTTTCCGCGACGCTGATGGCCTCTGGGAGAACTATCCCGTACAGAAAGTAGCCACCCACGAAGGCTGGGAGGCAGACCCCACACTCGTGACCAACTTCTACAATATGCTCCGTAAGAAATGTTGGGGCGTGAAGCCCAACGAGGGACACCGTCTGGTGGCTAAACTCGAGGAGAAGTATGATGTCACCGTTGTCACCCAGAACGTTGATAACCTCCATGAGATGGCTGGTTCCTCGAAGGTCATCCATCTGCACGGCGAACTGATGAAAGTCTGCTCCAGCCGCGACGTCGATGACCCGCGCTATCAACAGACGCTGACTCCCGACAATTGCGAGGTTGAGCCCGGCACGAAGGCAGGCGACGGCTCACTACTGCGCCCCTTCATCGTATTCTTCGGCGAGGCCGTACCCAACATCACCATTGCCGCCGAGGAAGTGCAGGGGGCCGACATCCTGATCATTATCGGCACCTCACTTGTGGTCTATCCCGCTGCCGGACTGCTTCACTATGCCCGTCCCGGCATCCCCGTCTATCTCATCGACCCCAACCCCGTCAGCGCCGGTGGTCGCGTCCAGCAGATTCAGAAGGGTGCCTCCGAAGGCATGAAGGAACTCCTCGAGATCCTGATGAAATAACAAATCCCGCCGATGGCGGGATTTTTCTTTATGCTCGGTCTTGGCGGATGAGCTCGAGGAGTTTATCGACGGCCTCAGCCTCGGGGATATTCTTCTCCACACATTCTTTGGCACGGTAGAGGGAGATCTTACCACGACCGGCACCGACGTAACCGTAGTCGGCATCGGCCATCTCACCGGGGCCATTGACGATACAACCCATGATACCGATCTTCAGGCCGACGAGATCCTTCGTGGCTGCCTTGATCTTGGCAATGGTCTCCTGGAGGTTATAGAGCGTGCGCCCACAACCTGGACAGGAGATATATTCGGTCTTGGTGAACTTCACTCTTGCCGCTTGCAGGATACTGTCGGCGAGTTCAACAAGACGAGCCTCTTCGAAGGACACATTATGAATGACCAATTTCGTGGCCTTCTTGTCTATCAACAGGGCACCGACGGCCATGGCGGCTTTGAGTTGGAGGGTTTCCCAATCGGGGGCATCGAGGGTCAGCGTGATGGTGTCGTCCTTGATTGAGGCCTCGGCCTCAGCACGCAGGGCGGCACACTCGTCAATCATATCCACGAGTTTACGGGCCACAGGAATCTCACACTCGGGCTCCTCGGAGAGTGACACACGGATGGTGTCGCCGATACCTTCGGTCAACAGGGCACCGATGCCTACGGCCGACTTGATGCGACCGTCCTCGCCCTCACCGGCCTCGGTGACACCGAGGTGGAGGGGATAGTGCATGTCCTCACGGTCCATCGTCTTCACCAGAAGACGGACAGTGGTTACCATCACCACCGTATTGGAGGCCTTGATGGAGATAACCACATCATTGAAGTTCTCGCGCTTGAAGATACGGAGAAACTCCATGCAACTCTCCACGATACCCTCCGGCGTGTCGCCATAACGCGACATGATACGATCGGAGAGCGAACCGTGGTTCACACCGATGCGTACTGCCGTATGGTGCTCCTTGCAGATATTCAGGAACGGCACGAGTTGGCGCTCAATCTTCTGTAACTCGGCGGCATACTCCTCATCGGTATATTCCAGATGCTTGAAGGTTCGTCCGGGATCGACATAGTTGCCGGGATTGATACGCACCTTCTCGCAGTAGAGGGCGGCCACATCGGCCGTATGGGCCGTAAAATGCACGTCAGCCACCAAGGGCGTCGCATAACCGTCGGCCTTCAGACGGGCAGAGATGTTCTTCATGTTCTCCGCCTCACGCGTACCCTGGGTGGTGAAACGCACCAGTTCGCCGCCTGCATCGATGATGCGCTTGGCCTGCGCCACACAGCCCTCCGTATCGTTGGTATCCACCGTCGCCATCGACTGGATGCGGATGGGGTTGGAACCGCCGATGCCGATATTGCCGACACGCGCCTCCGTACTAATTCGTCTTATACGCATACTTCAACTGTGCTAATTCCTCGTTGGCTTTCTCAATCTTAATCTTCAGACTGCCTTTATAAACGGCCAGTCGCTGTGCCAGCGAGGGGTCGCTGAGGGCCATCATCTCCACAGCAAGGATGGCGGCATTCTGGGCCCCATTCACACCGACGGTAGCCACAGGGATGCCCGGAGGCATCTGGACGATGGAGAGCAGGGCATCGAGACCGTCGAGCATGCCCTTGATGGGTACGCCGATGACGGGCAGGGTGGTTGAGGCGGCAATGACGCCCGGCAGGGCTGCTGCCATACCGGCACCCGCGATAATCACCTTCACCCCACGTTCCTGGGCCGTACGGGCAAACTCCTCGACGGCTTCCGGTGTACGATGGGCAGAAAGAGCATTCACTTCAAAAGGCACCTGCATCTCGTCGAGCAACTTGCAGGCTTTCTCCATAACGGGCAGGTCGCTCGTGCTGCCCATGATGATACTTACTAACGGATTCATATGCTTAATTCAAAATTCACAATTGACAATTCATAATTAGAGGAAAACGATGCCGGTGATGGCACAAATGACGCCCACCCAGAAGCCGACCACCACCTGCAGCAACGTGTGCTGACGGAGGATCATGCGACAGGTACCGAGGATGCCTGCGACAATGAAGACGAGACAGAGCCACCACACGGGATTGAAGGCAAACACCTCGGCAAAGACGAACAGCGCCCCTGCCACGCCGCCGATGGCTGCCATGTGGGCGGAGATCTTCCACCACACGTTGATCAGCGCACAGATAATCTGGATGAACAGCGCCGCCGTCACAATGTTACTCATGAAATGGGGAATGTGCAGGTAGTCCATCCAGTAGGCGCAGGCGAAGTAACAGAGGATACTGATGACGTAAGGCACCATACGGCGCTCCTTGTTGCCCAACTGAATCAGTGTCCATCCATGATAACGGCGGTAGAGGTGAATCAGGATCGTAGGCAACAGCACGGTGAAGAAATACACCATGATAAGCACCTGCAACTTATACGGCCACGGCATCTGACGGAGATAACTCAGCGTGAACAGCGTTATCAGTCCAAGAATAGGCAGATAGAACGGCGTGAACACCAGGCTCACCACCCTCGCGGTCATTATGATGGTCTTATCCCTTTTAATCATCCCTCACTATTCACTTTTCACTTCTTCACTTTTCACTTCTCACTTCCTTAGTCGCGCAATAGGGATTCCCAATTGTTCACGATACTTGGCCACGGTACGACGGGCTATCGGATAGCCCTTCTTGGCCAACTCTTCCTTGATGGCATCATCGCTCAACGGCTTTTGTCTGTTCTCCGCCTCAATGATGTCGCGCAGGGCGGCCTTGATCTGCCGCGTCGATAACTCCTCGCCGCTCTCCGTCACATAACTGTCGCTAAAGAAGTGCCGCAGGGGGAAGGTGCCCCACCTTGTCTGGGCATACTTCGAGTTGCAGACACGCGAGATGGTGCTCAGGTCGAGCCCCGTCTTCTCAGCCACATCCTTCAGGATCATCGGTCGCAACGAAGCCTCGTCGCCGTCGAGGAAGAACTGGTGCTGCAGGGCGATGATGGCCTGCATCGTGGCAGTCAGCGTATGGCGACGTACCTTGATGGCCTCGATGAACCCTTGCGCCGCATCCACCTTCTTCTTAATATAGAGCAGCGCCTCCTTGGTCTGACGACTCAGGTGCTCCTTGTTGTCCTGATACTCCTTCATCGAATCGACAAACGACTGCGAGACCTTCAGTTCCGGCACCTCACCGTTGTTGAGGGTGAAGGTCACCGTCCCATCGTCCTGCGTATCGATGATAAAGTCTGGGGTAATCTGCTGGATGCTGCGCCCCACCGTCTCGCCCATCGAGGCACCCGGACGGGGATTCAGTTTCCGCAGTTCCTTGAACAGCGCCTCCGCCTGGATATCCGTCAGCGAGAGGGCGGCCTGTATCTTATCCCAATGCTTCTTGGTAAAAGCCTCGAAATAGTCGGCAATCACCTGCTGCATCAGCGTTTTTACTTTCGAGTCGTCGCGACGGCTGATCTGTATCAGCAGACATTCCTGGAGCGAACGGGCACCGATGCCCGCCGGGTCGAAGTCTTGCAGCACTTTCAGCACGTGCTCTATCTCCTCGTGGGTGGCATCGATATTATGATAGATGGCCAGTTCGTCGCTGATTACATCCGACGGCTTGCGCAATAGGCCGTCGTCGTCCAACGAGCCAATTAGATATTCCATGATGTCCCGCTGGCGGTCGGTGAGTTCCGACTCACCCACCTGTTCCATCAACTGGTCATAGAACGACTCACTCTGACCATAGATCATCTCCTCGCGATCCTCGGCCACGTTACTGCCACCGTGATAGACGGGCAGGTCCTCATCGTCGCGCCCGATACCGGCGAGGGCCTCATCCAGGGCCGACTGCCGTTCCTCGCGCTCAGCACTGACAGAGTAGTCATCCGAGGCATCCTGGTCGTCCTGATAGTCCGCATATTCAGGGGCGTCGGGCAGGTCATAGCCAGAATCAGTCTCCAAGGCGGGATTGTCGTTCATCTCCGTATTGATACGGTCCACCAGTTGGGTGATGGGCAGTTCCACGAGCGTGGCCTGCAACAACTGCTGGTGCGAGATCGACTGTGTCAGTTTCTGCCCCTGCGTCTGTCTCTGTTCCTGTATCTGACTCTGCGCCATTATCTAAAATATTCCTTCAACTGATCGGCATATGAGGCCAGTTCCTCCGTATTGGCATTGCCGAAGCGCCGCCATATCTCCGTACACGGCAACAGCAACGGACTGAATGTCACATCCTTCCTGTTCAGGTAGGGGTCACAATGCTGAAACACCTCCATCGTATCCACCACGTCCAGCGGACGCAGTTTGATGAGCCGTGCCAGATCCTGTATCTCCGGTGTTTCCACCACCATCGTAGCGGGCGTCAGACGGAAATAGAGGTCGAGGATCAGGATGAGCATCACGGGTGTCATACTGCCCTTGCCGACAATCGGACGGAAGTCGCGCTCAAAGGTCTCGTTCACCTCCACGCCCTCGAAGAAGGCGTTCGCCGTGCCATAGCCCCGCATCTCGCGCCACAGTTTGACGGCCCGTGAGAGTTTCCTGGGATTATTACCGTAGGTCTCCCAGATATGCTCGATGCGCGGTGTCTCCAGGTTGGCAATCTGACACATCCGGGCAAACAGCACATTCGGTGCGATGTGCAACTCCAGACTCAGGTTCACCATCTTCCGACTGTACATCGGCTTGATGCCCACCGGCTTCTGCAGGTAGATCTGCATCAGCAGGAGCCAATAATCATCCGACCATTTTGCGTTCTTAGCCATTCTCCAATCCGTTGATTCGTGTCGGTCTTATCGTACCACTTGTGTAAACTCAGGCTTGGCATCGGCCTCCTTACCCATCGTCACGTAGATGGTCGAGGTCTGCACACCGCCACCGCCGAAGCCCTGGCTCTTCACCTTAAACTCATAGTCGATGCTGTCGTCAGTCGTGCGCTTGCCGCAGGTCTCAGGCGTTCCCAAGTTGAACTGGTAACTGGAACAGGCGGCGGTGAAGATGGCCTTCTCTGCATCTGTCACCGGCTTCTGCTCGGAATAGGCGGGCAGCGGCTTCACAGAGCCTTTCTTATAACCATTCTCCTTCAGGAACCTGTCGAGTTCCTTCGCAGCCGAAGCCACCCTTGCCTGACGCACACCGTAGCCAGCCTGAATCTTGGCCTTGGGCAGCGCCTTCACAAGTGCATCCGACGAGGTGTTCAAGCCACCGCTGCCGAACGTGCAGAAAGGTACGATCTTCTTACCGGCGAAGTCCTGCTCCTTGAGGAGTGAGGCAACCGGCGAGGCGTAAGTGCCACCCCAGATGGGATAGCCAAGGAAAATAACATCATAGTCGGCAATCTTCGACTTGAGGGGCTTGATCTTGGGCAGTGTACCGCTCTGATTCTCCTTTTGTACACGCTGCATCGTCGCCTGGAAATTGCCGGAATAGGGCTCTTCAGGGAGGATGCTCTCTATGTCGGCACCGAGTTGTTTCTGCAACTCCTCAGCCACAGCCTTAGTCGTACCCGACTCGGAGAAATAAAGCACTAATTTCTTCTGCGCAAAACTTGTCATCGAAACCATCATGGCAATGAATAATAAAACCTTTTTCATAATCCTATCAATTTTATACCTTTTCACTTTTTCAACTTTTCAACTTTTGAAACGCCAGCGCGTACATCCGCATCTGCTTCACCATCGCCAGAAGTCCGTTACTGCGCGTGGGCGACAGATGCTCCTTCAGCCCGATCTCGTCGATGAAATAGAGGTCGGCATCGAGTATCTCCTGTGGCGTATGTCCGCTGAGCACACGGATGAGCAGACTCACGATGCCCTTCACGATCAGCGCATCACTCTCCGCCCGGAAGTTAATCAACTTTTCACTGTTCACTTCTTCACTTTTCACTTCTTCCGCCACCAGCCACACACGACTCTGGCAACCGTCTATCAGGTTCTGTTCCGTCTTGTATTTGTCCTCCAACGGCTCCTGTTCGTTGCCTAGGTCAATGAGCAACTGGTACTTATCCATCCAGTCGTCAAACCCGGCAAACTCCTCTATAATCTCGTCTTGAATCTCGTTAATCGTCATTGTTGTTGTTATTTTGCTGACAAAAGTACACAAAAAAGCCGAAAGTACCAAAACTTTCGGCTCTTTTTTACCTTTTTAATTTCTTACCTTCTTACCTTTTCTCTGGCTGTAGGTCGGCATACTCGCGGGCGACATCGGGGATGCAGGGACAATCCTTCCGGGGGTCGAGGTCGTGGTGGCCCACAATGAAAGCGCGGGGGTAACGCTTATGCAAGTCCTCGAGGAGCGTGCGGAGTGCTGCCTTCTGTGCCGGCGTGCGGGTATCGTCGGGTTGACCGCGGATGTCAAGGCCACCCTCATAGCACACACCGATGGAGTGCAGGTTGTGGGTCCTGCCTTCTACATGGCAGTGGGCGCCGACCATCCATTCCGGACGACCCGGTTCGACCTCTCCGTTACGACGGACGACGTAGTGGTAACCGATGCCGAGGTGGAAACCCCGTTTGCGGTGCCAACTGTCGATCTGGGCGACGGACGATGTCTGGTCAGGCCTGACTGCACTACAGTGAATCACGATAAGTGTTATTGTTCTCATACGCTTCTGATTAGGAGCAACTGGTGGTTCCCAGGGCCGCCAGAATGGCGCTGATCACACTGGCCAGTATCTGTAAGCCCCACTTCAAAAGTTCCTTCTTCTTCATCTCACTTTTCACTTTTCACTTATCACTTTTCACTTCTTTAGTTCGCGTCTCCCTCGTTGCCACTGTCAGTGCCCTTGGTGAACACCTTGGTGCTGACCGAACTACTCTCACCGTTCTTGATGGCGATGGCCTTCACAGTCGCAGAGTCACTCAGGGTGAAGGCCTCGCTGTAGAGCGTGCTCTCGGCGTTAGGCGTACTGCCGTCCGTGGTGTAACGGATCTCCGCACCGTCCGGACCGCTCATATTCACCGTGGTCGTCTCCTCAAACGGCGTCACACCACTGATCGTCGGGGCAGCCACCGTGTTCTGGTTGATGTTGCCCGTGCCACCACCGATGTTGCTACCACCGTTGGAACCGCCGCTATTCTCACCGCCGGTCTGTTCGTTCTCCTCCGGCTCCACGTTCATCGCATTGTCGTGCGTCTCCTCGAAGATGATGTCCTTCAGCAGCGTGATGGCATTGATGTACTTCTGCTTCACCGTGCCGTCAGGCATCTTCTGCTGGCCGACCACGACACGCTCCGTCTCAGGCTGGAACAGCACACGGCGCGTGGTGATCGTGGCTGCCGTGCAGTCCTCAACCTTCGTCACACCGATAGAGGAAAAGCCCACCTTCATGATGCCGATGCCGTCGAGTTTGATCTTCTGACCCAGTTCGAAGAAATGCTTCATCGCCTCGCCCAGTTCCTGCAGCACGGCCTTGATGTCGCTCTTCTTCACCGATGCCTGACGCTGGATGAAGTCCGCCAGTTCCTCGGTACCTACAAAATGATTGTCATACACGGCCGTGGCATAGTACTTGCCGAAAGCCGTCGAATGACTGTTCTTGTTCTGTGATTTGATGTACTTCTGACTCATAATTCCAATTTACAATTTGACAATTTACAATTATACAATTTAATTTTTTTTGACAGCGGG
>CAJODF010000012.1 GCA_905233555.1 uncultured Prevotella sp.
CTTGCTCGGATATACCTTTCGAGTGCCCTATTTCGGAAGTCCGCGTTGCACGTGTCAACGGTGAGTATGTGATCGATCCTACCTTCGAGCAGATGAAGGAGGCCGACATGGATATCATGGTCGGTGCCTCTGCTGAGAACATCATGATGGTGGAAGGTGAGATGAAGGAGGTCAGCGAGCAGGACCTGCTGGGTGCCCTCAAGGCAGCGATGGATGCCATCAAGCCCATGTGCGAACTCCAGACCGAACTCTCTAAGGAACTGGGTAAGGACGTAAAGCGCGAGTACGACCACGAGGTCAATGATGAGGCCCTCCGTGAGCAGATGAACAAGGAGTGCTACCAGCCCGCCTACGACGTGACCAAGCAGGCCCTTGAGAAGCAGGAGCGTGCAGATGCCTTCGAGAAGATTCTCGAGGACTTCAAGGAGAAATATTTTGAGGCTCATCCTGAGATCACTGCTGATTCAGAGATTTCCAAGGACGAGTATGAGGCTATGATGGAGCGTTACTATCACGATGTGGAGCGCGATGCCATGCGTCGTTGCATCCTCGATGAGGGTATCCGTCTCGATGGCCGTAAGACCACCGATATCCGTCCTATCTGGTGCGAGGTTTCTCCCCTGCCCATGCCTCACGGAAGTGCTATCTTCACCCGTGGTGAGACACAGTCGCTGAGCACCTGTACCCTCGGTACCAAACTCGATGAGAAACTCGTCGATGACGTACTGGAGCACGGCTATCAGCGTTTCCTCCTTCACTATAACTTCCCCCCGTTCTGTACGGGTGAGGCCAAGGCTCAGCGTGGCGTAGGCCGTCGTGAGATTGGTCACGGACACCTTGCATGGCGCGGTCTGAAGGGTCAGATTCCTGAGGACTTCCCTTATACGGTTCGTCTCGTCAGCCAGATCCTCGAGTCTAACGGTTCTTCTTCGATGGCTACCGTATGTGCTGGTACCCTCGCTCTGATGGACGCTGGTGTACCTATGAAGAAGCCCGTCTCTGGTATCGCTATGGGTCTGATCAAGAATCCTGGTGAAGAGAAATATGCTGTATTGAGTGATATCCTCGGCGATGAGGACCACCTGGGCGATATGGACTTTAAGACCACTGGTACAAAAGACGGTCTGACAGCCACTCAGATGGATATCAAGTGCGACGGTCTGTCGTTCGAGATCTTAGAAAAAGCCCTCATGCAGGCCAAGGCTGGTCGTGAGCACATCTTGAAGTGCCTCACCGACACCATTGCCGAGCCGCGCGCAGAGATGAAGCCTCAGGTACCGCGTATCGAGCCCTTCGATATTCCTAAGGAGTTCATTGGTGCCGTGATTGGCCCGGGCGGAAAAATCATCCAGCAGATGCAGGAGGATACGGGTGCTACCATCACCATCGATGAGGCCGACGGTGTCGGTCATGTGCAGGTCAGCGCTCCCAACAAGGAGAAAATCGATGCTGCCATCGCCAAGATCAAGGCCATCGTGGCTATCCCCGAGGTGGGGGAGATCTACGACGGTACCGTTCGCAGCATTATGCCTTACGGTTGCTTCGTCGAGATCATGCCTGGCAAGGATGGTCTGCTCCATATCTCCGAGATCGACTGGAAGCGCCTCGAAACCGTCGAGGAGGCTGGCATCAAGGAGGGCGACCACATCCAGGTGAAACTCCTCGAGATCGATCCCAAGACCGGCAAGTACAAACTCTCTCATCGTGTGCTGATTGAGAAGCCTGCCGACTATGTCGAGCCCCAGCAGCGTCGCCGTGAGCGTCCTGAGCGTGGTGAGCGCCGTGACCGTGGCGATCGTCGTGACCGTCGCGACCGTGGTGAGCGTCATGGTGACCGTGGCGAACGTCATCCGCGTCCCGAGAATCAGGAGCAGCAGGAGACACCTCAGGCTCCACAGGAGAACCAGGAGCCGAAGGACTTCTCTGACTCCCTCGACCACATGGACTTCTAAGAAGTGAAAAGTGATAAGTCCCGCATCCTCGTTGGGGGTGCGGGATTTTAATAATATGTATCGTGGAAAAAGTAAACATCGCAATCTTTGTGTCAGGCAGTGGCAGCAACTGCGAGAACCTCATCCGTCATTTCGAAGGCTCTGAGCGTATTGCCACCCCGTTGGTCGTCAGCAACAAGGCCGACGCCTACGCGCTCGTGCGTGCATATAAGTTAGGTGTGCCCGCTGCCGTCGTTTCCAAGGCCGAACTCAACGACCCAGAGGTCATGCTCCCCCTGCTTCACAAGTACGACATCGACTTCATCGTCTTGGCGGGCTTCCTGCCGCTGATTCCCGACTTCCTGATTGCAGCCTATCCCCGTAAGATAGTCAACCTCCATCCCGCTCTGCTCCCCAAGTATGGCGGCAAAGGCATGTGGGGCCATCACGTCCATGAGGCTGTAAAGGCTGCAGGCGAGACAGAGACGGGCATGACCGTCCATTATGTCACCCCCGTCTGCGATGGCGGAGAGATCATCGCCCAATACAAGGTAGCCCTCTCGCCAGATGACACCGTTGACGATATTGCAGCCAAGGAACACGAACTTGAGATGCGATATTTCCCCGAAATCGTAGAAAAAACGATTTTTTCCGAAAAAATATAGAAAAAAATTTGGTGGATTCAAAAAATCGCCGTACCTTTGCACCCGCTTAACCCAACTACTGCTTCAGTAGCTCAGTTGGTTAGAGCACCTGACTGTTAATCAGGGGGTCGTTGGTTCAAGCCCATCCTGAAGCGCAAATTAAGGTTAAGCAATGAAAAAGGAGTTAGATTTCTCTAACTCCTTTCTTTATTTAGATGTTTCTTCTTGTCTGGTGCTCTTTCATATAGTCACGGGGTGACATACCGTAGAATTTCTTGAAGACGGTGGAGAAAGAGGCTGAGTTGGAGAAGCCGCAGGCGTACATCACTTCCGTCACGTTCATGCCTTGGTTGGCGAGCAGATTCGCAGCCTGCTTTAGGCGAAGATTGCGGATAAAGTCATGAGGTGTCTGACCCGTTAGTTCCTTCATCTTCCTATGCAGATGCACGCGGCTGATACCGACCTGTTCGGCCACCATATCTACGCTGAGATCAGAGTCGTCGAGGTGGGCGTTGATGGCTGTCATAACGCGTTCAAGCAGTTTCTCATCAGGCGATTTCATCTTGATTTCATCTACCTGTTCCTCCAGATTATCATTACGTCCGTATTTCAGTTGGAGCAGACGGTGCGTGTTGAGCAGGTTGATAATGGTACGGCGCAAGATATCCATGTTGAATGGTTTCACGACGTATGCGTCAGCGCCTGTTTCCAGTCCCTCTAATTTGTCTTCATCGCGGTTTTTGGCCGTCAGTAGGATCACGGGGATATAGTTTGTGCTTGGGTTCGACTTGATCTTCGAGCAGAGTGTATTACCGTCCATCTCGGGCATCATCACGTCGCTGAGCACGAGATCGGGCTTCGTATGGAAGACTTCTGCTAGTGCCTCTCGTCCATTGATGCAGATTCTTACGTCATAGTCTTTACTAAGTTCGCTGTCAAGGTAATCACGTATCTCGTCGTCATCCTCGGCAATGACAATCTTCATCTTATGGTTGGTCGGTTGTTCGATTATGGGCTGTTCTTCCTCTTCTGTACCCTCCATTTCTACCGATGCCAGTTCCGAGACGGCAACTTCCTCATCGACAATCATTTCCTCGGGTTTCAGATGAGCGTTTCCTAACGGGATGGATACCACGAACTCACAGCCCTCTTCCAAATTCCGTGCAGTGATAGTGCCGTGGTGCAACTCAACGAGCGAGCGAGTCAGGTCGAGGCCGATACCTGTTCCGGTATGTCGGTCGTTGACGGTGGAGGCTGTTTGATAGAAACGCTCGAATATTTTGTCTAACTTGTCTTCTGGTATCTTTTCACCATTATCACTGATAGCGATATGGGCTGACTTGTCGTCGCTGCTGATGCGGATATTGATCTTTCCGCCAGAGGGTGTGAATTTAAAGGCATTGGAAAGGATATTCATAATAACCTTGTCGAAATTGCGGCGGTCAATCCATACGGGCAGACTATTGTCGTCATGCTCATAGGTGAACGTGAGGAGTTTGGTCTTGGCTTGGTTATCGAAGAGGTCATAAACATCCTTTACGAACTTGATTAGATCGGTCTCTGACATACGCATCTGCATCTGTCCCTTGTCAATCTTTCTCAGGTCCATCATCTGGTTAATGAGACTGAGGATGCGATCTGCATTGCGTTTGATGATCTCATATACACCCTTGCGCTGCGGGTCTTCTTCGTTCTTGATTAGCGAGAGCAATGGAGTGAGGATGAGGGTCATCGGCGTGCGTATCTCATGACTAATATTCATAAAGAAACGCAGTTTGGCATCGCTCATCTCTTCGGCGTGGATATGTTCCTGGAGGCGCAGACGGTTTTTCTCCTTGCGTCGATGGGTTATCAGAAGTTGCCAGAGGATGGCGCCAATCACAAGGAGATAGAGGCAATACGCCCATGCGGAGCGGTACCACGGACTATGTATGATAACGGTAAACACCTTCTCCGGCGTTGTCTGATTGTTGCGCACGGCCTTTACACGGAAGCGATAGGTACCCGGTGGCAGGTGCGTGAAAGTGATTTCGTTGACACCTGGTTGCAGGCTGGAGTATTCTTCACCGTTGATACTGTAAAGATAGGTAATATGCTCGGGACTATCGTAAGTCAGTGTCGAGAACTGGAGACCGAAATTATTGTCATGGGCTGCTAATTGGAAACGGTTCGATGCTATCACCGCCGTATCGCAGATATGGTAGATGCCCGACTCGGAAGCACTATTGATAGGCTTGCTATTGACGATAAACCTCACTAGTCGGACAGTTGCATCCCATTTTTCCTGTTTGATTTCAGTGGGCTTGAACCATGTCAGGCCTCCGACTCCGCCGAACAGCATGGTACCGCTGGGGGAGGACCAGGAGGCACCGTCTGAAAATTCATTCGACTGAAGACCATTGTCAATGAAATAGTTCTGGGTCAGATTTGTCTTCGGGTCATAGCAATAAAGACCGTGGTCTGTGGCAATCCAGAGCCTCCCCTTTGCGTCTTGTTCGATGGCGGCAATGCCGTTTTCAGAAAGTCCTCTATCCTTCGATGCCAACTTCAGGTCTTTTTTCAGCAGGTCGTAGCGGTACAGACCGTCGTTCGTGCCAATCCAGAGTCTGCCCGAGTATTCTCTGACGATACGTGTGGGTGTGGAGTAGTTCAGGCAGTTTTGTCCGAACACGTTTGTCCAACTATTCTTTTCCATGTCAAGGCAGCAGACGCCCATTGTCGTAGCGACATAGAGTCGTTTGTTGTCTGGGGAAATGGAGAGTTGGGAGACATAGTCGTTGGTGATGCTATTGACGTTTCGGTCGCTTTCCGCATGGTCTTTTACCTTGTAGGCCTCCGTCTTCATGGTCTGTAGATCGAGCATCACCACACCCTGTCCCATAGTGGCGAACCACAGGCGGTTTCTGTAATCTGCCTCTATGTCGAAGATGCTGATGTTCTCTGCCTGAGGGAAGTCGTATTTGTGATATTGCATGGAAGCGGGGTCAATCCATCCGCCACCTTCATTATATGAACCTATCCAAATGTGGCCTTTTAAATCTTCTTCAATGGCCATAATGGAGGCGGGGAAATTCTCCTTAAAATGTTTCAGCGGCTTTTGGTTGCTGTCGAAACAGTAAAGACCATCTTTGTCGGTTCCAATCCAAATGCGTCCCTTGCTGTCCTGACAGGTACTGACGATACAGGCATTACCTATTATATTGCGCGTACCTAATTTATATCCCATATAATGGAAGCCTGTAGAGAAGCCTGGTTGCATGAAGATACCCTTTTGAAGGAGTCCGAACCAGTAATTCCCGTTTTGGTCTTCGGTGATGGAGACAACTTTGCTCTTGGGGAGGTCTGCCTCGAGGCTATGGAAAGGGTTGTCGGTGAGTATGCCGGTTTGTGGGTTATAGATGCCTATGCCTTCTCCATCGTAGCCTAACATCAGTTCCTTCTTGCTGTTGAAGTATAGTTCCGTGATAGGCTTGTTACCCGTGTTCTCGATTCTCTGGAATTCGTTTCCTGCCAGTTTAAATAGACCCGCATTTGAGGTTCCAAGGTATAATGTTCCGTCAGAACCTTCACAGATCTTACGAAGGCAAGTCCTCATGGGGCTATCCTTGAAATAAGTGTGTGAGGACTTTTCATTAAAACAAATCAGACCATCATCTCTGGTGAGCACCCAGATATTGCCTTTCTGGTCTTCCATCAATTGCTCTGCCGTGTGGATTCCTTTCAAAAAACCTCCTACCTGATGGGCATGTTCCGTATCGTCAATCTTCAGTACACCAAAGCCTGAAGTGCCGGCCCATACTTCGCCATTCTTCCGTACGAGGAAGCATGTTATATAGCAGTCAATGTGATTCCCGTCCAGATCTTTTACCTCTATAGTCTGAAATGTGTTGCCGTCGTATATTTGCAAGACACCCCACAAGCCTAAATAGAAGTGACCTTTCTGGTCCTGTACGATACAGTTCACATAGTTACTGGCTATGCTATTCTTATTGCCTTTTTCTTTTTTATAGATATGGAACTGGTAGCCATCGTATCTGTTCAAACCATTTCGGGTGGCAGACCAGATAAAGCCATTGTTGTCAAGATATACCTGATTGGTGAAATTACTCGATAGTTGATGGTTCGCATCGAATAGTTTACCCATCTGTGCCCAAAGAGACAATACGGGTACGAATAGTACTATAGTTAGAAAAGCCCGGAAGAGCCCATTAGTTAGTCGAAGTTTTTTCCTTTTCATTGTTTTTAGTATTTCAAAACAGGTGCAAAGGTACGTTTTTTTTTCAAAAAACAAACATTTGTTACCTAAAATAAAGTTTGTGTTACATAAAATTTTGTTAATTATGCAAAAATACCTTACCTTTGCACCTGTTTTTCGTAGAAAACGATGTAAAGTTAGCAAATAGCATAATCAATTTTAATGAATAAAGAGTATGAATCAAAATCAGACAAGATGAAACAGTTGAGTAATTTACTGAGCGAGACTGTTCTCTTAGGTGCAAGACGACTACGCCGCATGTCGGCCTTGTTGTTGATGATGACGTTCTGTACCACGATGTGGGCACAGGGCGGTATCTCCATTAAGGGAACCGTTGTCGATGCAAACGGTGAGGCGCTGATAGGTGCCTCCGTTGTGGTAAAGGGAAACACGTCAGTTGGTGCGGTAACGGACTTCGACGGTAATTTCTCTTTGAGTGTTCCTTCTGAGGCGACGACCATCGTGGCTTCGTATGTTGGAATGGACAGTAAGGAGTTGAGGGTTGGCAAACAGCGCGAATTCAAGATTGTGCTGACGGACAATACTCAACTGCAGGAAGTGGTGGTCGTAGGTTACGGTCAGCAGAAGAAAGCCTCAGTGGTGGGTGCTATCACCCAGACCACCGGTGAAGTGCTGGAGCGTGCCGCCGGTATCTCAGATATCGGTGCTGCTTTGACAGGTAACCTGCCTGGTGTTGTGACGATGGCATCTTCTGGTATGCCTGGTGACGAAGAACCTCAGATCGTAATCCGTGGTACTTCCTCTTGGAACAACTCCTCACCGCTGGTACTGGTGGATGGTATTGAGCGTCCGATGAGTAGTGTTGACATCCAGTCGGTGGCAAACATCTCTGTGTTGAAGGATGCTTCTGCAACT
Source organism: uncultured Prevotella sp. (assembly GCA_905233555.1). Taxonomy (GTDB): domain Bacteria; phylum Bacteroidota; class Bacteroidia; order Bacteroidales; family Bacteroidaceae; genus Prevotella. Next base: position 7,707 of record CAJODF010000012.1, read on the forward strand.
GCCGTCTATGGTGTGAAAGGTGCTAACGGTGTAATTCTGATTACCACCAAGCGTGGTCAGGAGGGTAAGGCACAGATCAGTGTGTCGGCCAACGCTATTATGAAGGTTCCTTCTAAGTTGCCAGATAAGTATGACTCTTACGAATCGCTGATGGCTCGTAATACTGTCGTTGAGCACGAGTTGAACCTGTCTCCTGATAGTTGGGCATATATCCGCAGTCAGGATTTCATCAACAACTATCGTTTCCGTAGCGATACCGATAAGGATGAGTTTGGAAACCTGATGATTGAGCGCTATCCGAATGTGGACTGGCAGCGTGCTTTGTTTGAGGATTACACAATGTCATATAATGCCAACATGAACATTTCCGGCGGTACTCGTTTCGTTAAATACTTTGCTGGTGTTGACTTTGTGAAAGAAGGTGACCTCTACAAGGATTTCGACAATGGTCGTAATTATACAACTGGTTATAACTTCTACCGAGTCAATGTCCGTTCTAACCTTGATTTCAATATCACCAAGACGACTGTTCTGAAGGTGAACATTGCCGGTTCGAATGGCGTTAGAAAGAGTCCGTTCAATCAGCCGGATTGGTCTGAATGGCAGGAGGCTCAGCGCTGGAATGGTATTTATAACATCAGTGGTGATGTGTTCCTGCCGAGATACAGCGATGGCTCTTGGGGATTCCTTCCCGGTTCTACCAATGTGGATAATGGTGCCAGAAGTTTGGCATTGGGTGGTACACAATATACGACAACCACTCGTATTAATACAGACTTTGTGCTTGAGCAGAAACTCGATTTCATCACGAAGGGTCTTGCTGCTCGTGGTATGATCTCTTGGGATAATAACTTCACAGAGAGTGGCCGAGGTATTAACGACCTTTATAATGATCCACAGACTAAATGGATTAATCCGGATACTGGCGAGGTGGTCTATAAGGAGCCTTATGAGGCTTATGACCGTTTTGACTATACACAGGGTAATCAGTGGTCAATCAATGGCGGTAATGTAGGTAATACGACCCGTAACCTGAACTATCAGTTGCAGTTGAGTTGGGCACGTACTTTCGGCAAGCATGATGTATCTGCTATGGGTGTGTTTGCTCGTCAGGAAAGTGCATGGGCAACCACAATGATTCCTTCCTATCGTGAGGACTGGGTCTTCCGTGCTACATATGGTTTTGCCGGTAAGTATTTCCTGGAGTATAACGGTGCCTACAACGGTTCTGAGAAGTTCTCTAAGGACAATCGCTTCGCATTCTTTAATTCTGGTGCTATCGGTTGGATGATTAGTGAAGAGCCGTTCATGAAAGTTCTCCGCGATAAGAAGATCCTGGATATGTTGAAACTCCGTGCTTCATACGGTGAAATCGGTGATGACAATGTCGGTGGTCGCTTCCTTTATATGAACCAGTGGTCTTATGGAGGTCAGACGGCTATGGATGTGCAGAACGGTAATTCTATATACAAATGGTATCGTGAGGCATCGCTCGGTAACCCCGATGTACATTGGGAGACTGTTAGAAAGTTGAACATTGGTGTTGATTATGGTATCTTAGGTGGACTGTTTGCTGGTTCATTGGAGTTCTTCCGCGACAAGCGTTTTGATATTCTTGTGACAGGTAGCCAGCGTGCCGTTCCTTCCTATTTCGGTCAGGACCCTGTGGCTGCCAACTTAGGTGAGGTAGTAACCAACGGTTATGAACTTGAGATCCGTTTCAATAAAGTCCTCAACAATAAGATGCGTTTCTGGGCTAACATGAGCATGACGCATGCAAAGAACGAGATTAAGGTAAAGGACGACCCCGAGATGTATCCTTCTTATCGTAAGCAGGCTGGTTATGCCATCAATCAGGAACATGCCTTTATTGACAAGGGTATGATGCAGAACTATGATGCTATCTATGGTTCTCCGAAGTATGATTCCAATGACGTTTTGAAGTTGCCGGGTGACTACTATATCGTTGACTTCAACGGTGACGGTGTCATCGACAATGTCAATGACTTTGTGCCTTATGGCTATTCAAGTACACCGCAGAACACCTATAACGCTACTATCGGTTTTGAGTGGAAGGGCTTCAATTTCTTCGCCCAGTTCTATGGTGTGACCAATGTGACCCGTGACGTGACGATGGTTAGTTTTGCTGATGTGATGGTGGCTAACGTCTATGATCAGGGTACTTGGTGGAGCACGGATCATTACGGTGCAGACATTGTGACACCGCGCTTCAATGCTAAACTTGGTAACGATCCGCTTTATCATGGTACACAATACAAGTGTGATGGCTCTTATATCCGTCTGAAGAATATTGAGTTGGGCTATACTTTCACCCAGCCTTGGATCCGTAAGATGGGCATGAAGGACCTGAAACTCTTCGTCAGTGCTAATAACTTGTGGGTATGGACTCGCATGCCAGATGACCGTGAGTCGAACTTCGCCGCTAATGGTAATGCCGGTAACGGTGCTTATCCTACCATGAGACGTATCAACTTCGGTATTAAGTTCAATCTTTAAAACAGAGAAAGCAATGAAAAAGTTTATTAATCAAAATATCATACTGGGTATTGCTGCCTTATTGCTCTCATTGGGAATGACTTCTTGTTCAGACTATCTGGACAAATCGCCTGACTCTACGGTAGGAGAAGAAACAGCCTTTGTGAACTTCACAAACTTCCAGGGTTTTGTGGAGGAGATTTACAATTGCATACCCAATAAGGAATCGTGCTACTGGTGTACCACCTTTAACTGGGGTGATGATGAGATCATGAACACCGGTATCGGTGATACCCATGTAACTGCCCACTTTGACTTGGGCGACTATCGTCATTGGTATGACGAGGCTGATAAGGGTGGACAGCAGAGTTGGCTGAATCGTCCTGGTTCGAACCCCTCTTCTACTGCTACGTTTGACCATTCTCTGGCTGGCCATGCTTGGTATTGTGTGCGCAAGGCCAATATCGGTTTGGAGAATCTGGATAAGTTGGTGGATGCAACACAGGAAGAAAAAGACGTTATCAAAGGTCAGTTGCTTTTCTTCCGTGCCTGGTGGCATCATCAGCAGATGGAATGGTTCGGCGGTCTGCCTTATATTGATAAGGTGTTCAAATACGACGACGAACTGAAAGAAGCCCGTCTGTCATTCAAGGAGTGTGCAGAGAAATGTGCTGCCGACTATCGTGCAGCTGCCGATCTGCTGCCTAACAACTGGGATGACACAGAAGTAGGTGCCAGGACACTCGGTAAGAACGATATTCGTATTACTAAGGTATGCGCGCTCGCGTATTTAGGTAAGGTGTTGCTCTGGGCTGCATCTCCGCTGAACAATCTGGGTGCCCAGACGGGTGGCTTGGCCAGTGGCGCGACCTATAAGTATGACACTGCTTTGGCTGCTCAGGCTGCCGCTGCTTTGGGTGAGGCCCTGACTTTCGTTCAGGACAGTGTCACGCCATACGGATTGGCTGAGTTTAGCTATTCAGATATATATAACCATGTGGCTGAGTCGGGTTCGGCAAGCAATTTCTCTGATATCTTCCGTACCACAGGTCAAGGCTGGAAGGTTCCTGGCAGTATTGAGGCTGTGATGCGCGGTCCTGGTACCCCGACGAACAGTTCTAACTGGAACTTCGCAAAGTTGTGGGGTCCGAAGGTGAACAACCTTGTGGAGCACGATGCTGTGATTCACATGCCGACTGCCAACTATGTAACATACGCTTACGGAATGGCTAACGGTGAGCCTATCGTGCTGGCTGACGGTTCGCTGAATCCGGAGTCAGGTTTCGATCCTACCCATCCATATAAGGATCGTGACCCGCGTTTCTATCACGATATTATGTTCGACGGATTCAAGTTCCTGAACACGACCCCTGAGGAAGTGGATAAGGATTTCCAGTATTTACAGTTGTTTACAGGTGGTAACATGGTTCCGACAGGCGATCCCCGTCGTAGTGCCGACGGTAGCCGTACGGGTTACTTCTGCCAGAAGTTGGTTCCCCACCAGTGTAACAAATACGATGGTATGTATAACTGGGGTGGTGCCTTGAGTTGCTATCTTCCCTATATGCGTTTAGCCGATATTTATCTGCTCTATGCCGAGGCATGTGCAGCCGCAGGTGGTGCTTCTTATTCCTCTAATTGTTCGTTGACTGCAGAGGATGCGATTAATGAACTCCGCGACCGTGTCGGTGCAGGCCATGTGGCAGCCCAGTTTACGGGCGACCAGAAGAAGTTCATCGACGAGGTTCGTCGTGAGCGTGCCTGTGAGTTGGCCTTTGAGGGCTTCCGTTGGCAGGATTTGCAGCGTTGGCTGCTCCTTACCGAGTATCCCTATAATATCAAGACTCGTCAGGAGTTCTATCGTGATCCTGAGGAAGGTTTCGATTATACGAAGGATGATCCCCGTGATGCAAGAGTAACTGGCTGGGGCGAAACGGTTATCGTTAAGCGTAACCTTGCTGTCAAGCATTATCTGCTGCCGTTTAAGGAGAAAGATGTTTATCTCTCTGGGGAATTTAAGCAGAATCCGGGATGGTAACCTTTAAGGGTATAATATTAAAAAGGTAAAAAAGTAAAAGATATGAAACATAATAAATATATCGTACTGTCAGTTCTCTTTGCTTTGTCGGCTGCAACGCCCGTCGAGGCACAGATTGACGCGACGGACACGACCCAGGTAAACGTGGCGTTCCGCAAGGTTGCCAAGGAAGACATCTTGGGCGGTGTCTCCAGCCTAAACTACAGGGATCTGATGGATAAGAACTACAATACCTACAGTCTGGATAACATGCAAGGTTATGTGGCCGGTTATAATGGTGCAGGTATGTGGGGTTTTACTGATCAGTTGGTTCTGATTGATGGAGTGCCTCGTGAGGCAAATAATGTCCTGCCTTCTGAAATAGAGGAGATTACGTTCCTGAAAGGAGCGCAGGCCGTGGTTCTTTATGGCAGCCGTGCCGCTAAGGGTGTGATTCTGATTACGACCAAACGTGGCCGCGTGACTGACGGACTGAATGTGGACGTCCGTGTTAATACTGGATGGAATGTTTCCAAATCTACTCCTGAGTATTTGGGTTCTGCTGAGTATATGAAATACTATAATCAGGCGCTTGCAAATGACGGTAAGAATCCTCTCTATACGGATCAGGACATCCAGAATTATGCCAGTGGTATCAATCCTTATCGCTATGCTGATGTAGATTTCTATTCTTCGGAGTACATCAAGAAGGCTTATAACCGTACGGATGCCAGTGTAGAGATTGAGGGCGGTAATGATCGTGCCAAGTTCTATTCGAACGTAAGTTACTATCGCTTTGGTGACTATTTTAAGTTTGGTGAAGCCGAGAATAACTACACCGACCGTTTCAATGTACGTGGTAATGTGGATGTTCGTATCAACAACTATATCAAGGCGTATGTGAATGCCAATGCTACCTATTACAATGCCCGTTCTGCCAATGGCGGTAGTTACTGGGAGGCAGCAGCAAGTTGGCGTCCGAACCGTATTGCTCCGCTGATTCCGATGTCCTATATTGATCCGACTTCCGAACAGCCGATGATTGCCTTGTCGTCTTCTACACACATCATTGATGGCAAATTCCTTGCAGGTACCCAGTCGGACCAAACCAATATCTTTGCCGACTATTATGCTGCCGGTAAGAATACATGGACCAGCCGTCAGTTCCAGTTTGACGCAGGTGTGAATATTGATCTTGGTTCTGTGCTGAAAGGTCTGAGTTTCCATACGTTGATTGCTGTTGACTACCAGACCAGTTATACGACAGCATATAACAACACGTATGCAACATTTACCCCGACCTGGAATGATGCAAACCAGATCACTTATCTGGACAACCGAGAGAAGGTGGACCAGAAGACGGGTATGCAGTCAGTCAGTGGTGCTACCGATAACCAGATGATTACCTTCAATGCACACTTCGACTATAACCGTACATTTGCCGAGAAGCATAATGTCAGCGCTATGGTGGTTGCCAATGGTTTCCAGCAGACCAAGTCAGGACAGTATCACAAGATTAGTAATGCCAACCTCGGCTTAGACCTGTCTTACAACTACGATCATAAGTATTATGCAGAATTTGCTTTCGCTACGCCTTGGTCGGCTAAGTTGCCCGAAGGTAAGCGTGCTGGCTTCTCTCCTTCTGGTACCATCGGATGGAACATTGCTCGGGAGGCATTTATGGAAGGTAGTGTGTTTGACGCACTGACATTGAGTGGTAGTTACAGCGTTTTGAATTCTGACCTCGATATCTCTAATTTCTATATGTATCAGGGACGTTATAACAGTGGTGGCGCGTGGTATGACTGGAATGGTATGACTGGTTTTAGTACCACACAATCAACGCAAGGTGGTAACGATGGTCTTACATTTATTAAGCGTAAGGAGATTTCGGCCAGCCTCCATGCTGAACTGATGAAGCGTGCTTTGTCAATCGATGCTTCATTCTTCAAGAGTGAGATGGATGGCGGTATCATCACCGCTGCCAATCAGGTGCCGAGTTACTTCAAGGTATATTGGCCTGAGTCTTCATTCCTCTCTTATCTGAACTACAACAAGGATAGCCGTACAGGCTTCGATGTGGCTGTGAAGTATAAGAAGGACTTTGGTGACTTTGGTATGGAGTTGGGTGCGAACCTGACTTATTACACCACGAAGGCTACGAAGCGTGACGATGATCAGTATGAGTATGCCTATCAGTATCGTCAGGACCAGCCTCTGGATGCTATCTGGGGCTATGAGTGCCTGGGATTCTATCAGGAGTCTGAATTTGAAGATGGCAAATTGTCTGCAAGTCTTCCCCAGCCTGCTCTCGGTGGAACTATTAAGCCCGGTGATCTGAAGTATAAGGATCAGAATGGTGACGGTATTATCGATAGTAAGGACCAGGTGAACTTAGCAAAAGGCGGTTGGTATGGAGCTCCTACTACTTTAGGTGTGAACCTGACCTTCAAGTATAAGAACTTCACGCTCTTCCTGCTGGGTATCGGCGGCTTCGGCGGTCATGGTATCAAGAACAATAGTTACTGGTGGATTTCTGGTAACGACAAGTATTCTGCTGTGGTACGTGACGCATGGACACCTGAGACAGCCGCTACTGCCAAGTATCCTCGTCTGACGACTTCTAATGCAGCCAATAATCGTCAGACATCAGACTTCTGGATGTACTCTACCTCTCGTTTCGACCTTGCCAAGGTACAGTTGACCTACGATTTCCCGAAGACCATTATCGGCAACGGCATCGTCAAGGGTCTCTCTCTCTATGTGAGCGGCAACAGTCTGCTGACGATTGCTAAAGAACGTGAGTTGCTGGAAATGAATGTCGGTGAAGCGCCGCAGGCTCGTTTCTACAACCTTGGTGCAAAAGTATCTTTCTAAATTGATAAAGGATTACAGATATGAAACTTAAGAATATTATTCTTCTCGGTACAGCCGCAGTGGCATTCACGGCTTGTGATGACCTTTTCGAGCCGGCTATTGAGAATAACCATGATATCACTGACATGTACAGTGATCCGCAGTTTGCGCGTGGTATTATTGACAATGCCTTCCTGGTGTTGCCATACGAAGAGAATCCCACGAACATGACGGATTTGGGTACCGACAATGCAGTCTCTAACGACTACGACAACACTTACAAGAGGATGGCTTCTGGTGCATGGAAGTCAGATAATGACCCGGTGAGCCAGTGGAACACACGTTATCACGCCATCCAGTATTGTAACTTGTTCCTTGAGAACTGTGACCAGGTGGAGTGGGACTACTCTTCTGAGGCCTTGAAACAGATGCATAATGATTTGTATAAAGGCCAGGCCTACGCTATTCGCGGTCTGCAATTCTTCTACCTGCTTCGTGCTCATGCGGGCAAGGTGAACGGTGAATTGATGGGTGTACCCATTCATACCTCTTCTGAAGACGGTTCTTCTGATTTTAACAAAGGCCGTGACTCTTTCAAGGACTGCATCGACCAGATTATCTCTGACTTCGATGAGGCTCTGAAATACTTGCCGATGGAGTATGGTGACATTACAGGTGCCGTTCCTGCCAAGTATGCACAGATGGGTGGAAAAGACTCAGAATACAATCGTGCTTTCGGTGATATGCAGCGTGGTAAGATTGATGGTAAGATGATTGCTGCTTTCAAGGCTCAGGTTGCCCTCTTTGCTGCTTCTCCTGCCTATTCTTCTGCTAATGCTATGTCGTGGGAGGATGCTGCTAGGTATGCTGTGCTCTCTCTGAATAATGTCGGTGGTCTGGGAGGTATGGATCCAGAAGGATGGCATTGGTTTGATAATACTGGTAAATGGATCGACAACTTTGGCTTCACCGATCCGGATCCTCAGGAGATCTGCTGGCGTGGTGTCGTGGGTATGAGTTCTTCATATGAGTCCAGTAACTATCCTCCCTCACTCTATGGTAGTGGTCGTGTCAATCCGACACAGAACCTGGTGGATGCCTTCCCGATGGCCAATGGTCTGCCTATCAGTGCCCCCAACAGTGGCTATGATGTGGATAATCCATATGAGAACCGCGACCCGCGTCTGACGAGTTATATCTTGGTTCACAATGGCAAGTGTGGTGCTCGTGGTCAGAAGATCAGTACTGCAGTCAACAATGAAAAGAACAGTGACGGTCTTGACCGTGAGTCTGGTTTGTCAACCAGAACAGGTTACTATCTGCGTAAATTGCTCCGTAGCGATCTGAACTTGAATGCGTCAAATGCTGATAAGAAGCATTTTGGTGCCCGTATCCGTTATACGGAGATTTTCCTCGACTATGCTGAGGCTGCCAATGAGGCTTCTGGTCCTAAGACTGCCGTCGGTGGAGCCAATTACTCAGCATACGATGTCATTAAGGCTATACGCCAGCGTGCTGGTGTGGGTGTCGATAGTGATCCCTATTTGGAGGAGTGCGCCACTTCTAAGGAGAAGATGCGTGAACTTATCCACAATGAGCGCCGTCTGGAACTCTGTTTTGAGAACCATCGCTTCTGGGATCTCCGCCGTTGGAATGAGATGAGTAAACTCAATGAGCCTATCAAGGGTATGAGAGTCACCCAGACAGACGAGAAGGGTGCCACAGGCCCCGGTTCTTACGAGGTGTTCACTTTGCCAGATGAGCCACGTAACTATCAGGACTATATGGTCTATGGACCGATTCCTTATAGTGAGATATTGAAATGGAGCAACCTTCTTCAGAATGATGGTTGGAAGTAATGAAACAATGTAAAAAAGAAATGATGATTATGAAACGTAATTTATTAACATTCATCTGCGGAATTAGTCTTGTCTGCGCATTCTGGTCATGTAAGAACGGTGACATCGATTTCCCTGACTACGAAAAAGGTACGACAGTCTATTTCCCCTATCAGTATCCGGTTCGTACCATCGTGCTGGGTGATGATGAATACGACCTTACGTACGACCATGCAAAAAAGTGTCAGATTATGGCTACTTTCGGTGGTTCATATAATGGTTCCAATGGTTCTGTTCAGGTCGCTGTCGATGAGAGTCTGGTGAATAACCTGACTTTTGAGGACGGCACTCCTGTAAAGGTGATGCCCTCCAGCTTCTACACCCTCTCTACCACCACCCTTTCTTTCAATGGTACGATGAACGGTGCAACAGAGGTACAGTTGACACAGGATTTCTTCAATGATCCCGATGCCGTCAAGAACACGTATGTGATTCCTTTGGTTATGATGAGCCAGACAGGTTTCGGTAAGATCCTGACAGGCGAACTGGCTGAGGAAACACCGAATCCAGCTCGTTGCAATGATCTGTTGTGGAATGTTCAGCCGAAAGACTATGTACTTTATTGCGTGAAGTTCCAGAACAAATATTCGGGCTGGTGGCTTACCAACGGCACCACTTCTACTGCTGACATCGAGAAGGCAAGTACCGTTCAGGTAAAAACAAAGAGCGAGAACAGTTGTATTTACACAGTTACTCGTACCAGAAGTTATATGGCACAGGCGTTTGATGAAGACGGTCTGCCGGAATTGGACGAAGAGGGTAACGAGGTCTTTAATGAAGAACAGCGTGTCTTCAATGTTGACCTTCTGCTGACCTTCGACGGTAGTGAGAACTGCACGATTACCTCTCTGACAGATGGCATTACAGCATCTGGTACAGGCTCTTGGGGTGACAACACCGAAAAGAAGGCTTGGGGTAACAAGGATCGTGACGGTATGGAACTGAACTACTCCATTGACTTTGGTGTAGATGACGCAGGTAATGCCATACAGAAGGATGCTACCCACGAGAAGATGGTATGGCAGCGTAGTGGTGTTGTCATAGAAGAATTTGCTCCCGTCTATACAGGACAGTAATTGGGAACAATGATTTGAGTGGAAAGTTAATAACCCATTGCCCGCCTTTGGGTGGACAATATTAGAACTTTACATTGTTTTGGGGTCCGGGCTTGAGAAAGTCCGGACCGTTTTTCCTAAGATAAAGAAGAAATATGAAAAAAATAGTATTATTGGCTTTATGTTTGTTGGGTCTGTCAGCAGCCGCAGAGGAAAAGACGATTGATATCAGTGGCGACAACACCGATCAGGACTATATAGAGTATAAGAAGTCTATCACGTTGCCGGATACGAATATCGTGAATGTGATGATGGGCCGCTATGTCTTATTCAGTTCAACGATCAAGGGTAGTGGAAGGCTAAACCTGTATGCAGGAGGTGAACGCTGTTATTTAGGCACGGCAGGTGGAAAGACTTGGCCTGATTGGACGAACTATACGGGCGACATCCATATCTATCCTTTCCAGGAGAATTCTCCTTCGGCAGGTTTCTATGGCGTGGTCATCGCCTTCGGAGGTAAGGCATCCTCACCGGAGACGATTCCCGAGGATTTCAAGTTGAAGAGGGTGAACCCGTCGATGGCGAACAACCGCGTTATCTTGCATGAGGGTGCCACCATCTGTGGCGAGTCAAACACGGCCGGCTCCGGTTATCAAATTGGTGAATTGCAGACGGAGGCAGGTTCTATGATGATGGGCTATTTGAAGAAGGGGCGCTCTGTCTATTATCTTCTGGGCGGTCTGAATACCGATGCGACCTTAGCGGGTACCATTGCACCGTCTGGGTATGATGACAATACGCTGTTGAGTATCATCAAAGAAGGAACAGGAACCTATACTATTACAGGCAACGAGAACTACCTGAGTGGTGGTCTTCGTATCTTGGACGGTAAAGTGTTGGTGATGAACGACCGTGCCGAGGCTGAAGCCAATAAGTTGTCGGGGGCTACAGGTGCAAAGCCAAGTGCCGATGATGCGGTAGTCCATGTCTTTAAAGATGGTATTCTTGGTGGAACGGGTAGTATCGGCGGCACAGTGAACAACTACGGAACCATTCAGCCGGGTGCTGATGAGGCGGGTTTGCTGACGCTGAAAAACTATGCGGCAGACAAAGCGGCTCACCTCATCGTTCATCCCGCATCTACGCTGCGTTTCCGTATAGGCTCTGCCTATGATCAGTTGTCTGTTGATGGTGACGTGAAGTACTATAATATCACTCAGGACTTCGATGAAAGCAATCAGATGCCTGTTATCCAAGTGGTCCTGAGCGAGAACGCCAATGTCATGGTCGGTGACGAGTTCAAGGTACTGACGGCTAAGGGCAAGTCATCCCTGAAGGGTGACTGGCATTTTGATGTCAAGGCTGACCAATATACCTGGGAGGTTGTAGAACGTGAAGAGAATGGCGGTATCGTGTTTGTGCTCCGTTTGGTATCGTATGACAAGATGGAGTATCCGGATACGCCAAAGCCTGAGATTCCGGAAAGCACCATAGGAGCCCTCTATGAGGACGGTATTGATGATGCCGCTGATCAGACAACGCTGAGGGACTATGCTGCCCAAAACGGAAAGTATATAGGAACTGCTATCTCGATGTGGAAGAATGATTTGAACAATGCCAACCTTGGTGAAACAAAGGAGGTAGGTGCTCAGTTTAATATGCTGGTGGCAGAGAACGAGATGAAGTGGGATGCCCTGGAGCCGTCGCGTAACAGTTTCAGTTATGGCAGTGCTGACAATCTCGTCAAGTTCGCACAGAACCATGAGATGCGCCTGCGTGGCCATTGTCTGGCTTGGCATTCCCAACTACCTGGATGGGTGAGTAGCGACGGCAAGAAGAATGACAAGAACTGGACCCGTGAAGAGGCCTTGCAGATTCTGAAGAACCATATTGAGAAAGTGGTGACTCACTATAAGGGCAAGGTGGCCGAGTGGGACGTTGTGAACGAGTGTCTTGACGATGACCAGTCGATTGTCCGTTCTAATACGGAAGGTTATACCTTGCGGAAGAACAGTATGTGGACACAGGCCGTAGGCGAGGAATTTATCGACTCTGCCTTTGTCTGGGCCCATCAGGCCGATCCGGATGCCGTGCTCTATCTCAACGACTATGGTGTGGAGTTGAGTAACAAAGCCAAAACCGCTGCTTTCTATAACCTGGCTGTGCGTCTGAAGAAATCGGGCATACCCATCGATGGTGTAGGTCTGCAGTGCCATTTCTCCATAGGAGATGTGGATAGTGTGAGACTTGACGCTACCATCCGTCGTTTTGCCGAGACTGGCCTGAAGTGTATTATCACGGAACTGGATATGGGTGTTCCTAATACTTCTGCCCAGAATCTGGAAGCGCAGGCCCATGATTATCGTGTCATCACTGATATCGTATTGAACAACGATAACTGTCCTAATATGGTTATCTGGGGTTTGAAGGACAATAACAGTTGGCGTGAGTCTTCCAATCCGCTGCTTTATACTGCAAGCATTGGAAGGAAACCGGCCTGGTATGCTGTGCGCTCTGCCTTACGTCATCGTACGCTGGTCAGCGCAGGCATCCATTCCATCGAATGGGAAGATGAAGGTTCTCAGGATGTCATCTTCTATGACCTCTTGGGTCGTCGTGTAAATGGTGAGACCAGTCTGAAGCCAGGTTTGTACATCACCAAAGGCGGCAAGAAGGTTATCATCAGATAACCTGCCTTTATTCGACAATAACCTAACCTTATTTGGAAATAACCCTGCCTTATTGCGCAATAAGGCAGGGTTATTGTTACTGCTTGATGAACTTACATGTAGCCTTGTGACCCTGACGGTCTGTGACGGTGGCGATGAAGACGCCTGTTGGCAGTTGTTCAACGGGAACTTCAGCATAGCCGCCAGTTAACTGAACCGGTAGGGACATAATGGATTGTCCCGATAGGCTGACCACCTTCACTAGCAGACTGCCAGTAGAGGTGCTGCTGATGATAAGGTTGCCCTCACCATAGCGGACGCTGATGCTTTCCGTGGCATCAACCATGATATCGTGAATACCAACTCCATGCGGCTGTTCAACAACGGTGGCGTAACTCGACATGATGTTCGGCTTGGCGATGGTGGGGATGTTCATGACAAAGACGTCAGCGTTCCCGTCCGGATAGCGGCCAACGGTCTGATCCCCCTGATGGAGGGTGTAGGTCATTTGGTCGCACCACGACTCATCGGCTGCAGTCAGTATCACATCACCGCCATCGGCATCCAGTTTGAAGTCGGCGTGCAATTGTGAGACAGGATTGAGTTTGTCGCACCAGATAACGAGATAGCCGTGAGCAGGAATGGTTGTCTCCGCCTGCGTCTCGCCTTTGGTTATCTGATACTTCTTCGGTTTCTCCAGATTGTCGCTCAGATACATACCTTCCACGTTGATGGGATCGTTGGTGGTGTTATAGAGTTCTACCCAGTCATTATGTTTGAAGTATTCGTTGACATAGACGCTGTTGGCAGCGCTCACTTCATTGATGCAAATAGGCATAATGCCCTGTGTGGCCTTTTCCTCGTCAGAAAGCGGGGCGAAACAGGCCAACAACGACAAGGCGCCGTCGGCGGGTAGATCCATCACGGGCTCTGAGGAGATGAATCCCTCAGAGATAGAGCCTACTGAGGTGATGAGTTCAGCTGCCCAATACTGGTCGCTGGAGGTATAACTGTTGTTGTGAATCTCAACGGCAATCACGTTGTCACCGATATTGAACAGCGACGACGATAATTCAAGGGTTCCCGTTAGTGGCGTGTCGCCGGCATAGGATGATGAGAAACTGTCGAATCCGACCTCACCGTCGCGCATGTTGTAGCGCCCGGCCTCTTTGCCGTTAACATAGACAACAAAGCCGTCATCTACCTGATAGTTCAGCAGGAACACATCGCTGCGCGTAGGGGTGGAACTCAGGTTGATGGTCTTGCGGAAGTAAGTGGTCGGGTTTTTCTGATTAGGGTCAGAGCCGTAACTGACAGTGGTCTTCACACCCTCCATCTTATAGCCTAAAGGGGCTTGGCCCGATGCCCATTCGCTATCGTCAAATCTGACGCCGTTCCAGTCGTAATGCGGTGCGCCCTGATCGTAGTATTTCCATGTGTCATCGTTCTTGATGAGTTGAACAGAGGTGCTCGCTCCTTTCTTCCATCCTTGGAATGTATAGCCTATGGGTGCCTTGGCTTCAAGAGTCACAGGCGCAAACAGTTGTCCGTTGAAGGTGGCGTACGGCACGTTTAGTCCATTGATAGAGAGATTAGCACCTTCTGTATCAGATGTAAGGACAATAGTCTGCTTTTTTGCGTTGGAGAGTTTCAGCGGCTTGTATTGTTGTAATTGTCCCATCTTATGGCCTAACCAACTATTTATCTTGTTCTTGATGGTATTTGCTGCTCTGTCGGGTGTATAGCCATCCAACTGCGACATAGGGCGCATTGCTTGGGCCAATTCATCGACGATAGCGGTAACGCGATCCTTCTCGAAAACGCTGCCGGCGACGATGCAGAAAGTGTCGATAAACTTTTTGCGGAACTCATTGTGGTTGAGCAGGTTCTTGAAAAGGGATATCATGGCTACATCGTCGTAATTGTCGATGGTGGATATGGTGCGGTCCCAGGGATTGAAGGCGTAGTCCAAGTCGAAACAGACGAAACGAAAACGTCCGTCGTTCCGACTACGGTAGGCCTTGACGTTGTTCTCGGGCCAGTCGTCGTTGCCGATGTATAATTCTACGGCTATGTAATTGATGAACTCATCAATGTCGAGCAATGACTTTACTTCATCATAAACGCCAGCCTGATTGATCTTCTCGCTCAGGTCACAAAGACGGCGGTACGCTTCGTCGTCGCCGTTCTTGAATTTATTGTTTTCAAAGGCGTCAATCTCCTCGTCGTCGTAGCCCCAGTTGGCATAGGCGAACTTGTCATTGTTGGGTTCGCGCAGGTTCAATACACCACGGAACTTGCCGTTGATATATTCCACTACCTGCACGGTGCTTTGTACGTCGAGGTCAATACCCGAGCGCTGGACGATAGTGGTCAGGGCGGGATCCATGAATCGGGCATGATTCTGCCAGACATCATTACCGCCATTACGTAACAGAACCACCTTGCTGCGTATGTAAGGCTTCTGCGGGAAGAAAGAATAGTCGAGGTGGTTCAGTCCGTCGAAAATCTTGTTCGATTTCAGTTTCATGGAACGGGGATTGACTGAACGCGTCCAGCCACCGGAAACACTGATATTCACGTCTTGATTGAAGAGCATTCCATCCGTCGGACTGATGTAACTGAAGTTCACGGGACGGTCCCAGTCCATATTGTAGTTGCGTGGGTAATCCTGTCCATTACCAGTCTTGCCATTGGTACCGTCACCGTCGCAGTCGATGCCGATCTTCGGGTCACTGAAGTACTGCTCGTCACCGACGATACTGACAATGGGAATCGTGTATTCCGCGTTGCTCTTGATATAACTGCGGGTTACGGGCGGACTGGGCAGGTAGCCGTCTTGGAACAGACGGAACACGTAGTTTGTCGTGTTCCTCACGTTGAACTTTCCATTACCCGACGCACTGCTATTGCTGGTGGGTATTGTGCCGTCGGTGGTGTAGCGCAAGGTGGTGCCTTCGGGGATTTGGACTTTCACCTGTAGCATACCGTTGAGTATTTGGCTGCCTTGCTCCACCACGGGTGCTGGCAGTCGCTTGTCAGCAAACGTAGCGCTGGCATTCGAGGCACCAGGTGTGGCATCAGCAGTCCATCCCCAGTCGTCGCCGCCGTCGGTCTTACGGGCCCAAGCGGTATGGCTCAGCGCCTCGGGATAGGTCTGGCTGGTGATGAGTTCTCCTTTCGAGTCGCTCAGGATAATGGTGCCACCATCGCAGTCGAGTTTGAATGGTGCCTGATTGCTCTTGATGTCGTTGGAGCCGAGCCATACGACTTTGAATCCCTTGGCAGGGATGCCGCCCATATCGTCAGGCATCTTCCAAAGCGTCGGGTTGTTGGTATCGTTACTCAGGTACATACCGCCGAGGTTGATAGTCTTATCGCCAGGGTTATACAGTTCAATCCAACTATCGAAATTGATGGCGGGACTCATCACCTCACCTGCGTTCGAGGCCATCAGTTCATTGACGACCAGGATAATAGAAAGCAAACTTGACCACATATTACTCTATATTTTTGGCTGCAAAGGTACGAATAACTGAGCGAAATACCAAATATATTTGGTAATAATTATCACCGACTGTTCGAGAGTATGAAACTGTAGTGGTGTGGTTTGTTACTGTCGATGGTGTATTGGGACAGTGTGCGCTTGCCCCATGTGTCGGCACCACCTACACCATGTATGTCTGCGTCAATGTTCAGATTGACGAAACGGCCCCGCTGGATATCGTTGGGATGGCGTACACCGATAAGGTCTTCCTCACCATAGTCCCAGGCACGGATACAGAGGGGTTGCCAGCCGTCGATGCGAATCCCTTGATGGGGTGAGGCTATCTCGAACCAACGGATGTCACAGCGGTTGCCATTGTCCTGCGGATGGATATATTCCGTCTCGTACTCGCTGAGGGGCATCTCATATTCGCCGAGGAAAGCGGAATGTTTGCGATCGGGATAGTTCTCCCACGGTCCTCTGCCATAATACTTGATTTGTGTAAAGTCAGCAGGCAGGCGCATCCGCATACCGAACTTCGGCATCAGCGGGATATCAGTTGCTGTGGGCTGATAGTCCATATCAACCATGATACGACCGTCGCTCTTCAGGTCGTAAGTTACTATCAGGTCGGCACCTATGGGCAACGACATCTCTGCAATCACCTGACGGCCTTCCACACGGATTGACTTGATGGTACGCTTGTCGGCAGCATCCTTCCAAACGGCGGTGCGCTCGGCGAAGTGGGCTGCATTCTGGTTGTCGTTCTCCGGTTTCCAGAAATAGGGTTCGAGGGGGGCTTGGAGCATCTCCTTGCCGTTGACGATCCAGGAAGTAAGGGCGCCGGTCTTTGAGATGGTGATGGATCCGTTATTCGTAGGCGCAACGAACCCTTCGTCTGTTTCTTCTGCTACAGTATCCCTACCGGCAAAAGCTAGGAAGAACTCTGACGGTTGAAGTACGAACTGCTCACGTGCCACCACAAAACCTTTCTTGGCCCAGGGTGTATCATGACGCAGACGGGCATAGACATTCAGCACCGTTTCGTCGTCGTATTTAATCGTATCGCGGGTAATCTCATATTCGCTGGGGTCGGTGAAGTAGTCGCGGTTGATAATGCGGATGGTGCCGTCAGCTTCACGGACGAACTGCAGCGGCTGATAGACATATTGCACTTCGTAGTAGTGAGGATGTGGCTTACGGTCTGGGGCAATCAGTCCGTTGATGCAGAATGGCCCGTCATTGGGTTTATCTCCAAAATCGCCGCCATAGGCGTAATAGCCGTCGCGCTCCAGTCCTTGGTCCACCCAGTCCCAGATGGCGGCACCACAGATGCTGGAGTCAGCATAGATGACATCCCAGTACTCTTGCAGGTTGCCGCAGGAGTTTCCCATGGCGTGGGCATATTCGCGCATCATGAAAGGCTTGTCGGTGACTTGCTGGGCATTCTTCCGCAGGTCGTCGGGATAGAGGTAACTGTCGTCCCAGATAGCAGAGTAGCGGCGGTCGCTATCGTAGAAGGGTGGTCGAGTGGTGTCGAGTTCCTTTACCTTGTTATACATCGCCTCGATGTTTGGTCCAACGCCGCCTTCGTTACCGAGACTCCAAAGAATAATGCTCGGATGGTTGAAATCGCGCTTCACCAGTGACTCGGCACGATCCACATGGGCTTTTTGGAAAGTGAGATCCTCGCCCATCACTTTGTTGGCATAACCATATCCGTGCGTCTCGTGGTTGGCTTCGTCCATCACGTAGATGCCCCATTTATCACATAGTTCGTAGAGATATTCACGGTCGGGATAGTGCGAGGTACGAAGGAAATTGATGTTTGCCTGCTTCATCAGTCGGATGTCCTCCTCATAGGTGGCATCATCCACGTAACGACCTGTCTTCGGATGGTGGTCGTGACGGTTCACACCACGTAGTTTCACGTTCTTGCCATTGATCTTAAACACCTCGCCGACAACCTCGACCTTCTTCACACCGAGGTGGTAGTCGAAATGCTCGATAGTATTGCCCTTCGCATCCTGCAACTCCACGCTGAAGGGATACAAGTTCGGCTTCTCAGCCGACCAGAGTTTAGGGTTGTCAATCGTACAAGTCAGTTCGATAGTCGATGTGTCGCCTGAGAGAATCATGGGGATTGTCCCTCTGTGATTCTCCCCGATATTCATAACGGCCTTCAGTTTCTTTGCTGCTTTATGGCCAGTGTTGCAAACTTGAATCTTAGCGCGGACGTTGGCTTTCGAGTAGTCTGCGTTCGGCTCTGCCGTCACGTGATAGTCGGCTATATGTACCAGCGGCCTGACCCATAATTGTACGCTGCGGAAGATACCGCTCAGCCGCCAGTAGTCCTGATCCTCGAGATACGAGCCGTCGCTCCAGCGATAAACTTCTACGGCGAGTTTGTTCTTGCCTACCCGCAAATATTTTGTCACATCGAATTCCGCCGGCGACATGGAGTTCTGGCTATAGCCTACCTTCTGTCCATTTACCCAGACATACATCGCCGAATGAACGCCGCCGAAGTGGAGTATCAGGTTTTGGCTAAGCATCTCTTTGGTCACATCGACAAACGTCACATACGAGCCTACGGGATTCCTATTCTCATAGGCTGTCCAGTCCTTGGGCGGCTCAGAGGTCACGCTTGGACGGTTTCTCACGAACGGGTAGTTGATGTTGATGTATATCGGTGTACCGTAGCCCTGCGTCTGCCAGTTGCCTGGCACGGTGATCTTGCCCCACTGGCTCACATCATAATCCTCGCGGTAGAAGTCAATCGGCCTTTCCTCAGGATTACGGCTCCAATGGAACAGCCACTGTCCGTCGAGGCTAATGATTTCCTTACACTCTTTTTCCTTTGATGGCAGTTGCAACGTGGCGTGATACGGCAGTTTGTTGATGCCCAACACGGCGGGATTCTCCCAGTCTCTTACCTCTTGTGCCTGCGCTGTTATCGCCAGTAACAATGCAAATATAATGACAAGTCTCTTCATATTACCTGTTATTTAATGTCGATATCGCCGTAGCCCATCCTTTCGCCAGTTGCGAGGCGGTCGGCCTCGAAGCGGAGAACACGCACTTTGGCGGGGTTGAACTTGATGGTCTGCCAGATAGGATTGTTCACGATGTTCGAGAACTCGCCTGAAGCCAGTTTTGTCCAGTCGCTCCAGTTGGTGGAGCCCCAGAGGGTGTAGTGGGTGATGATGCCATCCCCTTGTGGCGGTAGATAGCGGAAGGTGCTGATAGTCTGCTCCGCATCCCAGTCGATAAACATCTGCTTGGGCGATCCGAAAAAGATATGCAGGGCGGAGGACTTTTTCTCGCCACTATTAGGAATGTCAGCCGTCAATTCTGGAGCCAGATAGACGCCAAGGCGCTTAATGATGGGCTCAACCCTATATCCGGTGATGTTAAAACGGAGTTTCGTCGCTGTGATGGTGGGGAAACAGATGATACGACGATGACCGATGGTGGTCAGACCGTCTTTACCGTCTTCCACGAGGGCATCTTTGAGTGGCATCCACTTCCCATCGACGAGGGCTTCGAGCGTGAACTTCTTCACCCGCTGCCCATTGGCGATGTCTTCCTCAGCAAGGAAACGGTTGAAGGCGGTGGGTTTGTCGAAGTCAATGGTGGTAACATCGCCCTTAAGGGTAACTCTTGCTTTTGCGGCCAAATTCTCCTTGAAGACTTCGTCAATCATCTGCTTAAAGGCGATGCCTCTCAGACTGTCATTCGGATGGATGCGTCCATTTGGCGCGATGGGGAAATTGAGGAGTAGGGTAGAGTTGCGCCCCACAGACTTATAATAGGTGTCCATCAGTTTCGACAGACTTTTTACGTGTTCGTTCTCTGCCTCATGGTAGAACCACCCCGGACGGATGCTCGTGTTCGTCTCCCCTGGACACCACACATCGCCATCCTCCACACCGTAGTGTAACATCTGATAGGGTGTGTCACCCTTACTCGGCATCGTGCTCCAATTCGTTTCGCCTACATTGCCTGCCTCGGTACCTACCCAGCGCAGGTCGCCACGGTCACCACCGTCGTTCCAGATGACGGCATTGGGTTGCAGTTCGCGGATCATGCGGAAGGTCTCGGCCCAGCCGTAGTAGGTTTTACCGTCAATCTTGCGTGTCTCATTGGCACCGCCGTACCATCCGTCACCACCGTTGGCCCCGTCGAACCACACCTCGAAGATATCACCGTAGTTGGTGAGCAACTCGCGCAGTTGGTTGCGGAAATAAGTCACATATTCCGGCTTGCCGTAGTCCTTGTGGTTGCGATCCCACGGCGAGAGATAGACGGCAAACTTCAGTCCCTCCTCACGACAGGCATCCGCCAGTTCCCTTACCACATCGCCCTTGCCGTTCTTCCATGGCGAGTTCTTTACGCTGTACTCCGTATAGGCCGAGGGCCACATACAGAAGCCGCAGTGGTGCTTGGCGGTGAAGATGATGCCCTTCATGCCGGCTTGCTTGCACACCCTCGCCCATTGGCGGCAGTCGAGGTCGGAAGGATTAAACAACTGCGGATCCTCATTGCCGAAGCCCCACTCCTGATCGGTATAGGTGTTCAGCGAGTAGTGGATAAACGCATACATCTCCATATCCTGCCAGCGCAACTGCTTTTCGCTGGGCAGCGGTCCGCAGCCTTTGGGTGTCACCACTTGTGCTGGTACTGCCGTCGTCAGCATGACAAGCATGAGTGCGACCATCTGTCTGAGCATATAATTCATCTTCTTTGATTTTTGCCACAAAGGTACGAATAAGTGAGCAAATAACCAAATATTTTTGTGTTTTTACGAGAGAAGCCTCTTGAAAATACTAGGCTTTTGCAGGATGGAAGAGGGTAGGTTAATAATGTGGAGGTAGGTTCTAAGTAGTAGGGAACCCGTACTTATCGAATCTGCCACTTAAGTCGCAAGTTAATAGGACTAAAGTCGAAAGATACTGCCACTTAAGTAGTAAATTACTGTGACTTAAGTGGCAGATTAGATAGAAGATACCTAAAGAGGACTGAGAACCCTGCTTTTATTCCTTGTCATAACGATAATAGACGTAAGTGTTCCCCTGCTTCTTACCGTAGTATTTTGAGGATTCCTCAGCCGTCAGTTCGTCGAGCCACTTCTGGGCACGGTATTCTGTGATATTAAGTGCAAATTGCATTTGTCTGCGAGTGATGGAATGGTGCTCCTTCAGGTAATTATCAATGAACTCAACGATTTGCTCACGGGTGTAAGATTTGTTCCTGCCAGCAGGTCCACGACCGTATTTGTTGCGGGCAGATGTCCTGTCTTTCAATGCTTTCACAAAACTTGGGTCAGGCGTGAACGATACACCCTGCACCTCCACATCGTTGGCGGTGATCTTGTTGGGGTCGGTAAAGTGTGTCTTGATGGGATTGCCTTCCTCGTCGTACTTCGTCTTCAGACCAACCTTCATCTGGAAAGTGCCGACACCATCGATGCGAAACCGCATGTTGTCACGCAACTGTTCGATGATCTCGTTCTTTAGCACGGTGAGCGATGACTGCATGATGATGGTGTTGTAGGTGTTGTGATATTTCAGGTGAGCCAGAAACTCTTTCTCGCTCATCGTGCCGTAGGGTAGGTGACGTACCTGATAGGTGGTATTTCCCTCCTCATCGGGCAGAGGGTTGGGGAAAATGCCGTAGTTTATTTTGTCTGCCATATAAATAGTGTATTTCTGTTTTTATCTGTTAACCACGAACTTGTGCCCTTCAGAGATATAAAGCCCTGGGAGAAGATGATTAGCGTCTGTCTCTTGTCCGTTGAGGCGATAAACAGCCTTGGGTTTTCCATCTGCGGTTTGTACGATGTCTCTGATGGCAGCCTCAGAAGGACGGGGGTATATCTCGTTGATGCCCTCCATGGCGTGGGTGCCGAACACCTTTAGGTTCTTGCGGTCGATGATGGTCATAGATCCCTTGGTGCCCTCCTGACTGAGGTAGTTCGTGTCCCACGTCATAGGTACCATACCGCCCATCTCCTTGCACAAACGATGTAACTCACGATAGTGGGCCTTGATGGAGGCATTGTGTTTTTCCTGGCTCTCACCCGATAACGAGGATAGATCGCGCCAGTTAGCGCCGAACTCACCGATTACCACAGGATATCCTTTATCTACGAAATTGGTCTTCATCATCTGCAACTGTTTCTTCATATCGGCCTCTTCGCCCCATGTGGCATTATGCGTAGAACCGTTCAGGTGGTTGCCTTGTCCCCAATAATAAAAGACCTTACCCCACGACTCGTCCTTCTCCATGCCCCAGAATTGCCAGGGATTATAATAATGTACCTCTACAGCCAATCGTCCCTCTATGATGTCTGTGGGCATCTTGCCAGCCATATAGTTGCAGGTATGCTCAATGTTGGTCGAAGGACCTTGCACCACCAGGATTCGCTTACTATTGTTGCCACCCGTGGCGCGAACAGCATCCACGAAAGTCTGATTGTACTGTATCAGGTTGTTGGTTGCTGCCTGATCTTCGGCATTGGGCTCATTCAGTCCGGCGAAGAGCAGATGTTCGTCGTAGTCCTTGAAGGCATTGGCAATCTGAGTCCACAAGGCCGTCAGTATCTCCTTGTTCTTTTCGATAGTGGCAGCATCTGAGTCTTTGATGTGATTTTCCAACCAGCCGCCATCCCAGTGATCGTTCAACACCACATAGAGGCCATCGCGGATACAGTAATCGACTACCTCCTTCACTCGTTGTAGCCACTGGCTGTCAATCTCGTAAGTCGCCGCATTGCTGATATGTCCGAAGGCCCAGGCGCAGGGAATGCGCACACTCTTGAAACCGAGACTCTTCACGTAATCGATGATTTCCTGCGTCGTCTTAGTACTCTGCCAGGAGGTCTCAGCACCGAGTCCGCCCTTGTTGTTCAGGAAATCTACGCCTGCCCACGTCGCAACACCCTCGAACGTGTTGCCGAGATTCCACCCGGGGGCCATATCGTTAATCACTTCCACATTCGAACGCTCAAAACCGTTCTGGGCCTTCATGTTTTCGACAGTAAAGACTAATACTATAGCCAGTACCAGCATGTGTAGAGTCTGTTTCTTCATTGTTTACTTAATAATCTCCGAATCAATAAATAGTTATTTCCCCAGGAATTTCGTGTTCAGATAGGCTTGGAAGGTTTCCTTGTAGAGGTCACCGATGGGGAGGTAGGTGTTGGCATCCATGATGATGCGGTTCTTGTTCACCTCTTGGATCTTGTTGAGGTTCACGATGTAGGAGCGGTGGATGCGCATGAAGTAGTCCGGGAGCCGTTCCTCCATCTTCTTCATCGACAGAAGGGTGATAATGGGCTTGGCCTCGCCATCTATCCACACTTTCAGATACTCGCTCATGCCCTCGATATAACGGATGTCGGCGATGCTGACCTTCACGATGCGGTAGTCGGTCTTGAGGAAAAGGGTATCATCATTTGTGGTGAGAGGAATGTCTGTGGCAGGCGTGTTCGCTAACCTGTCCTTTAGTCGGTTCGCTGCCCGTTGGAAATCCTGCAGGCCGAAAGGCTTGAGCAGGTAATCGACGGCATTGACCTTGAAGCCCTCGACAGCATATTCCGAATAGGCGGTCGTAAAGACGATGAGGGGTGGTGCGGCGAGCGATTTCACGAAGTCCATACCGTTGAGGTCGGGCATATTGATATCGCAGAAGATGGCATCCACCGTGTCGTGTTCCAGAAACTGACGGGCCTCCAAGGCACTCTGGCACTGGGCGGCGAGTTCGAGAAACGGCACCTTATTGATATACGCCGCGAGTTGTTGCAGGGCGAGTGGCTCATCGTCGATGGCGAGACATCTGATCATGATAGTGGAATTGTTAGTTCGACAGTATAGACATCCGGATTGTCCTGGATGCGGAGCGTGTAGTCATGGTCAAAGAGTAGGTTCAGGCGTTTACGGACATTGGCGAGTCCCACGCCGCCTTTTTCTTCATTAGATATTCCCGCCTTTGAGTTACGGCATGAGAAACGTAGCCTTTCGTCGTCCAACGAGATCTTCACCTCGATGAACGACTCCTGCTTGTAACTGACCCCGTGCTTGAACGCATTCTCGATGAACGGGATGAGTATCAGCGGGGGGATGGTCTTGTCGGGTGCTTCGGCAGGCAGGTCGAGGTCGATCCTCACCTTGTCGGTATAGCGCAACTGCATCAGGTTGACGTAAGTGCGGATAAACTCCAGTTCACGGGTGAGGGGCACGCCGTGCTTATCCCCTTCATAGAGCACGAAGCGCATCATCTTCGACAACTCCACGATGGTCTCCTGCGCCTTTGCAGGGTCGATATCTACCAAGGCGTGGATATTGTTGAGCGTGTTCATAAAGAAGTGCGGATTGATCTGGTAGCGCAGGTATTCCAGTTGCTGCTCCAGATTCTGCTTCTCCAGATTCAGGAGTTTCTGACGGTCCCTGCGGCTACGGAAATAGTATTTCGTGCCCAGGTTGGCCCCAAACATCAGCAGGAGTACCACGATGGCCAGGATGTCGTGCTCACCGACGATGGGCGGTGGCATATCCGGATGGTGCATGTCCGGACGGTGCTTATCTGGAGGGGGCGGAGGCCGGTGACCTTCTACTTCTACGATGTGAGACGGTGGACGATGGCCCCTAGGTCTGTCCGGACGACTGCTGCACTGGTAGATTGTAAATCCCACCAAGACTACAGCCACGATAGAGAAATAGAGTGTGCGCCTGTTCTGATGCACGAGCAACGGCGCCAGAAAGACATTGTGAACGACAAACAGCAACAGGAAGACGGCAAACTTCCGCCATACAAGAAACACCTCGGTCCAGTCGAACGTGAGGGTAGGGTCGTTGACGGTACGCACATACAGACTCAATAGTGGGGCTGCGAAGAGCAGACCCCACACGACTAAGTATATCAGGTTCTCCTGTCGCGACTGATGCTTCATCCAGTATATTCTTCTCATAAGAAATAACGTGGAAAACCGATAAATATTGTGTCAACGTATCAACGCCAGCCGCCACCAGGCCAGCCGCCTCCACCGGGCCAACCACCGCCGCCGCCATTGCCGCCGGAATAGGTGCTGAGCGTGACATCGCTGCCGCCGCTACAATTGCTGTAGCCATAGCCGTTCCAGAAACTGGTGCCGCTACCAGTGACGCCCGACTTCAAGGCAGGTGTGTCAGTGGTATAGACAGCCATCGACGTACCCATGCTGTTGTTCGAAGGAACCTTGAAGGCGAAGGCCAGCGTACTGCCATTATAAAGACCGTACCAACTGCCCTTGCTGTAACTAGCCGACTTGGCTGTACCGCCGGAGATGCTGGATCCGTTCTCAAAACCGCCAATGGCCACAACGTTGCCGCCGGTGATGTAGAGTTGTTTCCGTTGTTCCGAATTGGCATCGATGCCGACCTCAGGCTCTCTCGTAGCCACGGCCACCACATTGCCACCTTTGATATAGAAGTCGCCGTTGGCATCCAGGCCGTCGTTGCCTGATGAGTTACCAAAGACGTAACCGCCGCTAATAGTGAAGTCGCCTGCCGAGTTCATGGCATCGTCACCGGCGTATGCATAGACGTAGCCACCTGTTATGGTGAGGGTGCTCTTGCTCTCAATACCCTCATGATTGCTGCTGCTTGCCACGATGGTTCCACCTGCTATGGTCATGGCACCGTCGCTCTTGATGGCCTTGGGCGATGCAGTCGCGTTGCTGCTGTATCTGTATTGGCTGCCTGTGGTGGTTGCACTGATGGTTCCATCCGTGATAGTCAGCATACCGTCGGCCTTGATGCCCTTGCCGCCCGACCCAGTGCTTTTTAGCGTCAGCGTACCTCCACTGATGGTCATATTGTTGTCGGCCTTCAGACAGGAACTGCCCTTGGCATCCTTCTCATCGCTGTCGTAGGCACCGTTTCCCGTGGTGGTCACATTGATGGTGCCATCACTGATACACATATCGCCATCGGCCTTGATGCCCTTGGCGGCAGCAGCCGTTACGGTGACGCTGAGCGTGCCGCCCTCCAGATAGACATTGCCGCTGTCCTCGTCGTCATGGTCGGTGGTCTCGCCTGTCGAGGTGTCACCGCTTAAGTCGCACTGGATACCGTCGTCGCCCACGCCGCTGATGGTAACAGAACCACTCTTCATCTGGAAGTATTCCTCGCAACTGATACCGTCACCCACGGCTTTGGTGATGTTCAGCGTCAGGTTCTTTACCGTGACATAGTCGCCGCTTTTGATGGCGTGCTTCGTATTGCCCGCCACGTTTAGTGTGCCCTTGCCCTGCAGTTGCAATTGTCCCTTGCTATAGAGACAGGCCTTCTGCGAGCCGTTGCTGCCGTCGGTCAGCATGTTCTCTGTGCCGTTCTTGACGCTGAGTTGTATGCGTTTCTTGTTGGTGATGTTGATGGCCGCACCACTTGGGTTGGTCATCTTCAGACCTGCCAGCGTCACGGTACACTTGTACGAGCCGTCGAGAGTCAGTGAGCCGTCGGTGGTCGAGCCGCTGAGCACGTAGGTTATCTCGTTGTCGTCGATAGCCTCCGTGTTTGTCTGCGTGATGGTGACGTGTGCGCTGCTCACTTCTGCCGATACGTAGTTGGAGACATTGTCGGCCTTCGTCACCGTGGCCGTTGAGCCGTTATAGACGATGTTGACGGTATTGGCTTCTACATCCGACGAACTGCCGCTTTCGCTGACTACTTCAATACTCGTGATGTCGCTGAGATTTATCGTCGTACCGTTGATGGTCACTGTCGAGCCATTGGAGAAGTCTGCAGGCGACTGCTCTGTCACCTCCGATGCAGCGAAGGAATAGGTATTGTCACTTGTTGTGATCTTCAGTCTTTGAGCCCCTGCTGCTATTGTCAGCATGAGGGCGGTTAGGAGAATAAAAATCTTTTTCATCTGACAATCATCTTAAAGGTTTTGTTCTTTGTCTTGACCACATAGACGCCCTTTTTCATCTGCGCCCTCGAGACCTTATGGCCCTGCAAGTCGTAAATCTCGGTGGCTTCGTCGAGCGTATCACTGGTGATTTCCTCGATGCCCGAAACGGTCTCGTCGGTTGTCGAGAAATACATCTTGTTGAGGTTCGAGAGGATGAATGTCTGTGAGTTAGCGGTCAGCTTGTTCCCACTGATAGTCAGCGTCAACGACTCTACGGGTACGGAAGCCTTTGCCCCGTCGGTCGTCTCAAAGGTCAGGTAGGTATAGGCATTATCCGCCATCGTGCTTAGTGCACCTGCCAAGGCCATGAATAATAAAACAATCTTCTTCATATTTGCGTAATAGTTTGTAATTTTGTGGCAAAGGTAATAAAAATCAGGGTGCCAGTCAAATATCTTCAACCAACACCCCGATTTATTCAACGAATGCAATCTGACGATAAAGCTGTTTTAATATTTACTGGATTCAGTCATTCTCCTGCAGCCAGCGGGTGAGTACCTGGCAATACTCCTCGTAAGCATCGATAAAGCAGGTATGACGGGAGTGCCGGAACAGGTGCCATTGGCTGTGGGGAATATGTTCATAGAGCGAGGCTGCAACGACGGGGGTGCAGATGTCGCGCGTGCCGCTGCAGATAAGTGTAGGCTGGGAAATCTGACTCAGTTTATCCGTGTACTCAAAGTCTTTCAGGCTGCCGAGAGGCTGATACTCATTGGGACCCCAGCCATAAAGGTAGGCTTCCGTGCCCGAACGCTTCGGGCGCCTGATGCACTCGGGCGAAGAGTCATCGACACTGATCACAAACTGCTCGAAGTAGTGATCGTTGGCTCGGAGGTAGGCGGGATCGTCCCATTTGCCAGTGGCTTCGGCACGGCTGATTGCTTCCTGATCTTCGGCAGACAAATATTTGATGAGCCGGTGTTGCTCACTCGCCCACAGGCTGCTGGAGGCATGACCGGAAGAAAGAATGAGCGACTTGATGCCTTGAGGCTGGTAGTCTATGGCATACGCAATGGCCTGCATGGCTCCCCACGACTGACCGAGTATATGCACGGTGTCCAGATGAAGATATTCGCGGATGGCAATGAGTTCGTCTATCCAGGTTTTCTGTGTCCATAGTTCAGGATGGCCGTCGAGATAGGAATTGCCGCAGCCTATCTGGTCGTAGGAGATGACCTGGCGTCCAGTTTCCGCAATGCTGTCGAGCACCTCGAAATAGTTGTGTGTGCTTCCCGGACCACCGTGGAGTAGCAGCAGAGGTGCTTTCTCCGATGCTTCACCCACTATCCGGTAGTAGGTTTTGTAACCTATAAAAGGCATGTAGCCTTCTGTGATGATGTTATGCATAATGTCGTATGATTGTACGTTTCTGTGTGCAAAGATACAACTTTAATTTGAGAAACGAATCATTATGGAAAAGAAAATGCTTTGCTAAATGGCTGGTAACTTGATATATGTAAAGGTTTATGTGCTTTTTTACAATACTTAGTTAAATATACATTTAATCGTCTGAAAATCAATGAGTTACATTAACAAAATATAACTAATAAAATTTGGTCAAGTGCCTGATTTTCAGT
>CAJODF010000013.1 GCA_905233555.1 uncultured Prevotella sp.
AGGTCGCTGTGAAGCTCCCTTTTAAACTTTCAAATTTTTAGCCGAAAGGCTGAAAATTTCTTTTAGAGAAAAGGATTTTTAGTTAAACATAGGCTTTTTTGATGCTGCTGCTCGCGAGAGTGGTGGCATCTTTTTTTGGTAGTTTCAATTATTATTTGTACTTTTGCAGCAAATATCAAACATCTATGGAGCAGAACAGTTATTTGAACGATGCAGTCAGACTGCTGAAAGCACTGATATCAACACCATCAGTCAGTAGAAATGAGGAACAGGCAGCCAATCTGCTGAGCCGCTATTTAGAGGAATGGGGATTGCCACACGGTCGTGAAGGCAACAACCTGTGGGTGGGTTGTCAAGACTGGAACAACGACCGACCAACAGTCATGTTGAACGCACACATCGACACGGTCAAACCCGTAGCCACCTGGACCCGTGATCCCTATCAGCCGGTTCAGGAAGGGGACATGCTCTATGGCTTGGGCTCCAACGACTGTGGCGGTGGTCTTGTTGCACTGCTTCAGACCTACCGGATTATGCTCCACCAGCCCCGTAACTATAATATTCTGTGGGTGGCCTCAGCTGAAGAAGAGATATCGGGTCCTAACGGTTTCAGTCGTGTCATGTCAAGGCTCCCGAAGATTGACGTCGCCATTATAGGAGAACCGACGGGCATGCAGCCTGCCATTGCAGAAAAGGGGTTGATGGTGATCGACGGCTATGCTGACGGCATCTCCGGTCATGCAGCCAGAAACGAAGGCGTGAATGCCATCTATGAGGCCTTAGACGATCTGGTCTGGCTCAGAGACTACAAGTTCCGCAAGGAGAGTCCGCTGCTGGGTCCCACCAAGTTGACGGTGACTGTCATCGAGTCCGGCACCCAACACAATGTGATTCCAGACAACCTCCATTTCATCATAGACGTACGCCCGAATGAGTTCTATCAGAACGAATATCTTTTTGAGTTCTTGCGGAAGAAAATGAAGAAATGTCGCTTGGAGGCCCGTTCGTTCCGTCTGCACTCATCGAGCATTCCTGAGACACATCCTCTGGTACAGAAATGCATGGCGATGGGCATGAAGCCCTTTGGCAGTCCGACCCTCAGCGACCAGGCCCTGATGCCATTCCCGTCGATGAAACTGGGCCCGGGCGATTCCGCACGCAGTCACTCTGCTGATGAGTTCATCCGCATCTCCGAGATAGAGCATGCCATCGACACCTACGTACGGCTGCTCTCTGACTTCCAACTATAATCCAGAAATCATCTGCTCAACCAGGACAAGGGGTTGAGCAAGGCACCTGACAGTCGGCGCAACTGAAACTTCATCGTTCCCTCGCGGCTGACAGAGCCGATAACTTGTCGTGTACTGACTTTCTGTCCACTCGTGACACTCACCGACGAGAGGTCACTATATACGGAGAAATAGGTACCATGGCGAACGATGACAATCATCGACCCTCGGTAATCAACAACTCGACTCACCTCTCCGTCAAAGATACAACGGGCCTTTGCACCTTGCTGACCTTTCAGTTCGATACCCTTCGTCTCCTGAACCGTCGTACCCTTCAGTCCCTCCACACGATGCTGACCTTGTGTGTTGACAATCTTATAAGAACCCGTTATGGGCATCGGGAACCTTCCTTTGTTACTCTCAAAGTTGCCACTCAATTGACGATCGACAGACGACACTGTCCATGCCTCTTCTGATGCCTTCTTGGCCTCAGCCATCTCCTTCTCATGAGCCTTGGCCTCAGTAGCGGCCTTACGCTCAGCCTCCTTACGGGCATTCTCCGCTTCACGGGCGGCTTTCTCTGCGGCAGCCTTCTCACGCTCACTCTTACGGGCAGCAGCACGCGCCTCTGCCTTGGCCTTTGCCTCCTTTTCCTTCGCCTCCTGAATCTTTCGGGCGTTCTCACGGGCTGCAGCCTCAGCAGCCGCTTTCTTACGAGCCAACTCAGCCTCCCGTTTCTTCCGGGCTTCCTCAGCGGCCGCCTTCTTTCGCTCAGCCTCAGCACGGGCCTTGGCACGGGCAATCTCCTCGGCAATCATCTTGTCGATCTGGGCATTCAACTCAGCATCTTTCTTCCGTTGCTGCTCCAGGACACTCTGGATGGTCTTCTGCTGCTTCTGCAAGGAAGTAACCACCTTTTGCTGCTCTACCTGCTTGTTTTCAAGTGACTTCTTCTCCTGTTCTCCACGGTATAGCAGGTCGTTTTTCTGTTTTTTCACGCCCGACAGTTCTTCTGCCGCCTCAGCAACCTGCTGTTGCATGGAATGCACAGCCTCACCCTGAGCCCGTTGGAAAACAGCATACTCCCGCATAAAACGCATACGACGGAACATCTGCGAGAAGTTCTTGGCACTGAAGATGAACATCAACTGGTTCTGGATATTCCGATTGCGGCGCATATAGCGCACAGACTTCTTGAAACGGTCTTTACGCTCTTCGAGTTCTTTCCCCAGATTCTTGATCTGAAGGTCCAGAACCTGGATATTCCCATCCAGGGTATTGATGTCACGACGGATGGTGTCAATCGTCCGACGCTTGTCACTGATCTCCGTATTGATGATCATCAGGTTCTGCAGACGCTTCTTCACGTCCTGCTCATTCTGGCGCAACTTACGCTCCTGCTCCTTCATCTGTTTCTGGAGTTGCTGACGCTGGTTCTGCAACCCCTTTACCGTAACAGGCTGCTCTTTCTTGGCTGCTGACTGTTTCGTGGTTGTCTTAGTCGTCTTCTTGGCAGGTTGTTTCTTAGACACAGTCTTGGTTGTGGTGGCCTTTTTCCGGACAGTCGTTTTTTTCTGTCCGGAAACGGTCACCACAGAGAGACAAAACAACAGGAGAACAACCTGCAGTCGCTTCATCTGCTATTTACAGGGACATAAAGCGACGGAGAATCTCATCAACCGTCACCTCACGGTATTTATTGGATACTTCGGTACGGGTATCCCACTCTGTGTCACTTCCAAGATAGTTGAGTGTCATACCGAGTTTCACCTCCTTCTTGGCTGTTGTCAGGGCTACGGCATGCTTCGTGGGGAACTTCTTACCTGAGAACATCTCAAACTTATCGTAATCCCAGTTCAACTGAGCACTGTTCTCGGGATTGAAGCGGTCCTTGTACTGGATATTAGCCATCTTGATAGCAGTATCCTTACATCCAACGAGCCAACTATAATCCATCTTGCCCTCATTCAACTGGATAATCATATCGTCACCACTCTCAAGGGTCGTATAGACAGCTGTCGTGTCGGAAGCAGTGGGCTTCTTACCGATGATGACGGGATTGGGCTTAAACAACTCGTTCCAGAACAGAGCCTGCATCGAACTGAAGTCCAGACCACTGTTGCGCAGGAAATCCACCTGCATCCAGGGGGCCTTCAGGTACTGCTTGTTGATACGGTCCATGATCAGCACATAGTCCTTGGTCATCTCGATACGTCCGGCCTCTACGAAACCGAAAGCCATCAACTGCAGACGAATCACGTCGTCGCGCTTCATCTTCAGGTTACCTGTCAACGTCAGTTTCTGGGCTCCTACTTCAACAGAAAACTTCACCTTCGAAGTGAGGAAACGGGCGTTCGTGACATTGTCCTGTACTCTCTCCACAAAATCTTTCTGCTGTTGCTGTTCGACAGTAAGGGGCTTCTGCGTCTCTTCTTTCACACTCTTCTTGTGCAAGAAACAAGAAGTCAGCATCAGTGGCATTGCCAATACGGCAATCTTCAAAAAACTGGATGATTTCATTCTTTAAAATATTTTTTAAGTTTGACTTTTCTGATTAGTACCTTGTTCTCTGCGTCCCCCTTCAGGGCATCCTGCCAGAAGGTCAGTGCCTTGTCGGGATCTTTACAATACCAGTAGATGTCACCGGCATGCTCATAGATAGCCGCATTGCTGATGGTGTCCCCACCAATGGTGACGGTATCCACATTCTGTAAGGCCTGATCGATGTAGATCTTCGCCTCAGCATAACGCTCCTGCATGAAGAGGATCCAGGCAAACGTATCGAGATAGGTGGCATTCTTCGGTTCTGCTTTCAGGGTCTTCATGCTCATCGTCTCGGCCTTCGAGAGATTCTCGTTCCGCAGACTGAGATAGTAGGCATAGTTGTTCAGACACGGGATATTGTCGGGCTTCCACTGCAGACAGGAGTCATAGGCCGCAAAGGCCTCCTGTACCCGTCCTTTCTTATGCAGGATCTCACCCATCACCTCATAGAAGTCAGAGACGATATCCGCATTACTCCTCTCATTGATGACACTCACCCCATTCTGGAAAGTGGAGAGCGCCTGATCCAGACTATCCCGCTGGTAATAAGCAATCCCCTGATAATAGTAGAACGCCATATCGTCAGGATTATATTCCCGGGCCGTCTGACAGAGTTCTATCACACGGTCCTTATCGTCCTCAGCCCAGGCATAGCCCACCAGATGCAGACGGGCTGTCGAATTGTCCGGTGCCAGTTTCAGGATGTGGTTCAGGACCGGTTTGATACTGTCTGCCGGCATCTTTTTCAAGTCCATATAGGTGGCACACAACATGGGAATATCTACATCCGTGGTATCGACTGCCATCATCTGATGGAACATACGGAGTACCTCCGTACTGTCACCACCGGCCTGTTCATTGGCCCCGATAATTTGTCGGATCAGGTAAGTCTTTTCTTCCAGACTCGTATTCCTGCCCAACAGCACCCGTTTCGTCAATGAATCTGCCATCACCTGGTCCTGCTGCGACTGGTAATAGGTACGCAATGACATCAGCACACGGTTGTTATTGGGTTCTTCCTTCAGGATACGGTCATAGATGTCCAGCGCCTGTTTCGTCTCACCGGTCATCATCAGACTCTCACCGTACATCGCCAGATAGTTCAGATCGTTGGGATATTGCTTGGCTAGGGCAGCCATTTCAGCCACGGCAGCCTTCTCGTTGCCCATCCGTGTATAGACCTCACTCTTCGCCAGTGTCAATCGTTCACTCTTACCGTCAATCGTTTCTATCCGGTCTAATACGGCCACGGCATTCTGATAGTCATCCACCTCCTGATAGAGTTGGAAGAGCATCTCCAACAAGTTTTCACGGTCCTTATGACGTTCATAGAGTTTTTCCACCACAGCGATGGCATCCTGATAGTTCTGCTGACGGATATAGACCTGCGCCAGCGTCTCCATATAGGTCTCGTTCTCAGGATTCAGTCGGGCTGCTGTCTTGAAATAATCCAGGGATTTCTCTGTTTGCTTCATGGCACTGTAATACTGTGCCAGGAAATAATAGACCTCAGCCGCATGGGGATTGATGTCCAGACAATGACTCAACAAGTCGAAGGCAGCATCATTCTGCCCCTTCTGTCGCTGAACCATCGCCTCCATGAAGAAATGGTCATACAGACGGGCCTGTTCCGGGGAGAGTTGGGGCACCTGTCCGCTCACCTCTGTCACGCCTACCATCTTTGTGGCGGTAGAACACGACCAGATGCCTACTGCCAGACAAACCAGCAGCAGCCAGACCTGCATTGTTGTTATGATCCTCTTCTTCTTCGTGGCCAATCGTCCTTTGTTTATTTCACACCTGTATGCCCATAGCCGCCGGCACCACGCTCTGTCTCATCGAGCACCTCAACAGCCTCAAACACAGCCTGCTCATGACGGGCGATCACCATCTGCGCAATGCGTTCCCCGTCTTCTACGACAAAGTCCTCCTGCGACAGATTGATAAGCACGACGCCTACCTCACCGCGATAGTCGGCATCGACTGTCCCGGGGGCATTCAGGACGGTGATACCTTTTTTCAGGGCCAGTCCACTACGTGGACGGACCTGTGCTTCATAGCCCTCAGGCAACGCAATATACAGACCGGTTGGAATGAGCCTGCGCTCCAGCGGCTTCAGGGTGACTGGCGCCTCCAGATTAGCCCGCAGATCCATCCCCGCACTCTGTGTGGTGGCATACTGAGGCAAAGGCTGATGTCCTTTGTTGACAACCTTAATCTTGAGCATACGTTTAAAATTTCATTTTAACATTGGTGCAAAAGTACGCAATTATCTTGAAATAGCCATATTTTTCCCAAGAAAATGTTGTTTTTTATAATAAATTCGTTACTTTTGCAGTCAATTATGATGAATTGGCAGCAACTTATATCCAACAAACGGCTCGGACAAGAGCACAAACATCCGGAGCGACACGACGACCGGACAGAGTTCAAACGCGACTACGACCGACTCATTTTCTCGGCCCCTTTCCGTCGTCTGCAGAACAAGACACAGGTATTCCCCCTGCCGGGAAGTATCTTTGTACACAACCGCCTCACCCACTCCCTGGAAGTGTCGAGTGTCGGCATGTCCTTGGGCAATGATGTGGCGAAAATACTCATCGGTCGGCATCCGGAACTGAAAGACACGCTCTTTGCCGAGATCGGACAGATTGTGGCTACAGCCTGTCTGGCCCATGACATGGGCAATCCGCCCTTTGGTCACAGCGGAGAAAAGGCCATCCAGACCTACTTCTCTGAGGGTCCCGGCAGAGACCTGCAACGGGAGGTAAGTCATCAGTTCTGGGACGACATCACCCACTTCGAGGGCAATGCCAATGCCTTCCGTCTGCTCACCCACCAGTTTAAGGGTCGTCGGGCAGGTGGTTTTGTCATGACTTATTCCATGCTTGCCAGCATCGTGAAATATCCGTTCTCCTCCTCGATTGCCGGCAAGAAAGGCAAGTTCGGATTCTTCGATGAAGAGAAGGATATCTATCAAAGAGTTGCCGATGAATTAGGCATTATTTGTCTTTCAAAGCCAGGAGAACCGCTTCGTTATGTCCGTCATCCGCTGGTTTATTTGGTGGAGGCTGCTGATGACATCTGTTACGAGATTATGGATATCGAGGACGCCCATAAGTTAAAAATTCTTACCTATGAAGAGACGGCCCGGCTCATGCTCAGTTTCTTCGACCAGACCCATCAGGACAGTATCCTGCAACGCATCATCGATGAAGGACTCACCGACGACAATGAGAAAGTGGTGTATATGCGGGCCTGTGTCATTGGCAAACTGGAAAGTGAGTGTGTGCAGGTGTTTGTCAATCACGAGGAAGAGATTCTGAACGGCACTCTCAAGGGCTCACTCATCGACAGTATCTCTGAAACACCACACGAAGCCTATCAGCAATGTGCTGCACTCTCGGTGGAACGTATCTATAAAAGCAGACCTGTGCTCGATGTAGAGTTGTCCGGTTATAAGATTATGGAGACATTAATGACCCATTTCATCGAGGCTGCACGGCATCCGGACCGTTTCTATTCCAAACAACTCATCAGTCGTGTCAGCAGCCAGTACGACATCGACTCACCCAACTTGGAGACCCGTCTGATGGCGGTCATCGACTACATCAGCGGCATGACAGATGTCTATGCCCTGGATGTCTATCAGAAAATCTGCGGAATAGCGTTGCCTATCGTTTGATTCAACGGGGTTTATAAATGACCTTATTGGCCCCGCTGGTAATCTGGAATGCCTCGGGATGTTCCTTGATATAGGAATCGATGTGGCGCACCCGCTTATCTTCCAGGATCTCGTCAACGGCAATCAGGATACCTGTCTCCTCCACATCACCGAAACCATAATTGATGGCAGTACCAAACAGTTTCATCGTGGGCGAGAGACTCATATAGGCATTGACCAATGGCGGAATATTATAACCGAGTTTGCGTATCTCGCGGTTCAGGATACGATAGTCACCCTTAAAAGTCTTCTCACAGAACAGACGCTCCAATTCCTGGGGGTCGGCTTCAATTTCCAGCGGTTTCATCGGTACAATCAGGTTCTCTTTGTCTGCAAAATGCTTGCGCAGGAAATAGAGAATCATGTCGCGTCCACGACGGATATAGGAGGGATACATCGTGAACTTACCAAAGAAATAGCGGACATTGGGTTTGATGACCGTCAGCGCACCCAGACCATCCCAAAGGTTGTCGAGGGCAAAGAGACTCTTGGCACCCATTCGCGAACTCTGATAGGGCAGAGCGACAAACGAACGTCCCAGTTCTATCGTATATGGAGCATATTCCTTCAAGAACTTTTCCGAGAAGTGGAACATGTGACTGGTAGCCAACTTCGGTTGTCCCTTCTCATCCATTTCCCATTCCGTGCCCTCCAGATAACGATAACCGCCCAATATCTCCTCCTGTTCCGGATTCCATACGATCAGTTGTTTGTAGCAGTTCTCGCAGATATCGAACTCATCGATATCCATCTCTTTACCAGTACCGCCACCTGCCTCTCGGAAAGCCACCTCGCGCAGTCGTCCGATCTCCTTCATGACGTTAGGCGCATTATGAGCCGTTACGACATAGATTCTGTTGTTGCTCTTGTTCGTCATGCGGAGTTGACGCTCGGGGGTCAATTCGCTCTTGAGGACTTCCTTGTCGATGGGTTGGATAATCTCTTGTTCCATGCTTTGGGGGTTGTTTGAAGGGTCTTATAGGGAATATACTTTATCACGGACATACTGGGCCCACTCTGTGGCACTACGGCTCTTGTCAAACGTCTGCCAGGGGATGGGTTTACCGATGGTCACCTTGAAGGTCTTATGCACGTTTTTGTACATTTCATCGACTAAAAACAGCATGGCAAGGTTGAATTTCAGGTGCTTGTCACTGAAGTTGGCCAGACGGTAGAAGAAGTTGGAGTTCTGCCCGCTGAAATGGATGGGCACCACATCCCGCTGGTATTCCACACTCTTCGCCAGAAAGGTCTTCTTCCAGGGAATGTCACTGATGACACCATCACGTTTACGGGAACAGATACCGGCAGGAAACATCAGCATGTGGTAGTCGCTCTGGAAACCCGTTTCCACCATCGCAGGGAAGTTACGACTCTGCTTACCGGTCTTATTAATGGGAATACAGACAGGGGCGAGTCCGGGCAGATTCATCAACAGGTCGTTGACGAGATAACGGAAACGACCATCGTAATGGCGACCGATGATGGCCCCAAGCGCAACACCGTCTTCGCCACCCAGGGGATGGTTACTGACAAAGGTGTAAAGGCGGCCGTCATTGGGATCGGGCAGGTTCTCCTTCCCTTCTATCTCAAGGGTCATATCGAGATACCTGACGCACTCTTCCAACCAGTCCACACCGGTCTTGTCACGACTCTCCCACAGATAGGCATTCACCTCGTCCTGATGGATGATGTGCTTCAGCCATCTGACGAGCAGCCCCGGCACAAATTTGGCCTTGGCTCCCATCTTCTGACGGAGTATCTTATCTATGTCGATTGTCTTTTCTGTGACCATTGCCATTAATC
Organism: uncultured Prevotella sp.; assembly: GCA_905233555.1. Classification (GTDB taxonomy): domain Bacteria; phylum Bacteroidota; class Bacteroidia; order Bacteroidales; family Bacteroidaceae; genus Prevotella. The sequence goes on from CAJODF010000013.1 coordinate 9,304, forward strand.
ATATCACACTAACAAGTTGCAAAAATAGCACAAATCTTTCAATTATGAGCAAAAAAGCCAACAAAAGCGTTCGAGAAAGGTTAAAAAAACTAAATGGTGGGGAATTAGTTCATAAAAGTGGATGAAAATGGGGAGAAATTACATAATTTTGTAACCGAATTCTTCATAAAAGTTGTACGTATGCGATTCTTAGGAAACATAGAAGCGAAGGCCGACGCTAAAGGAAGGGCATTCCTGCCAGCCGTTTTCCGCAAGGTGCTGCAGGCATCGGGCGAGGAAAACCTCGTGCTACGCAAGGATATCTTCCAGCAGTGTCTGGTTCTGTTTCCGGAAAGTGTATGGAATAAGCGCGTTGACCTGCTGAAATCCCAACTGAAGCAGTGGAAGCCCACGCATCAGCAGATATTAAGGCAGTTCGTTTCGGAGGCGGAGGTGGTCAGCCTTGACGGCAATGGCCGCTTCCTGATCTCCAAACGCTTGCAACGGATGGCGTGTCTGGATCAGGACCTACAGTTCATCGGTGTTGACGACACCATCGAGATCTGGTCACCCCAACGTCTGAAGGAGAGTCTGAAGACCGATGAAGAGTTCGGAGCCGCCTTGGAAGACATCATGAATACCGACGACGCTCAATGATTAAGACGGCTGAGACATATCATGTACCAGTACTCCTTCGGGAGAGCGTCGACGGGCTTGCTATCAAGCCCGATGGCGTTTATATAGACACTACCTTTGGTGGCGGCGGACACAGCAGGGAGATACTCAGCAGACTGGGAGAGAAAGGACATCTGTTCAGTTTCGATCAGGATGCAGATGCAGAGAAACAGATAGAGGGAGATAAGGAGACATGGAGACAAGGAGACAAGAGGTTCACCTTCGTCAGGAGCAACTTCAGATACATCAAAAACTGGATGCGCTACTATGGTGTGGAACAGATCGACGGTCTGCTGGCCGACTTGGGAGTCTCCAGTCATCATTTCGATGATGAGACCCGCGGATTCTCCTTCCGCTATGAGGCTCCCCTGGACATGCGGATGAACAAACGGGCCGGAAAGACGGCAGCCGACATCCTCAATGAGGCTGAGGAAAGTCAACTGGCCGACATCCTCTATATTTACGGAGAACTGAAGCAGGCGCGAAGAATCGCCTCGGCCATCGTAAAAGGAAGGGCCACACGACGGATAGAAACCACAGGCGACCTGCTGGCTCTGACGGAAAACCTTTTCCAACGTGAGCATGAGAAGAAGGACATGGCCAAACTCTTCCAGGCGTTGCGCATCGAGGTGAACCACGAGATGGATGCACTTCGCGAGATGTTGAACGGGGCACGCGACTTGCTCAGAGAGGGGGGACGACTCTCAGTGATCACCTACCACTCACTGGAAGACCGCATGGTAAAGAACTTCATGAAGGCGGGTAATGCGGAAGGCAGGGTCACCCAGGACTTCTTCGGACGGATAGAGGCCCCCTTCAGAACCGTGAACAACAAAGTGATAACGCCCTCTGACGACGAACAGGCCCAGAACCCTCGTAGCAGAAGCGCGAAACTAAGAATCGGAGAGAGAACCTAAATATATGGACGAGATCGAGATTAAGGAGCAAACAAAGGACACCATCCGGAAAATCAAGGAGACAGTCAAGGAAGAAGACCCGAAACTATCCTCTTCACTAACCCTGCGCACCATCCTGGGTGGAGACTTCCTCACGGCAGAGATGGTACGTCACCAGATTTGGCTCATCCTGCTCATCGTCTTGTTTGCCATCGTCTATGTGGCTTTCAGATACCAGTGTCAGCAGGACATGATTACCATCGACAAGATGGAAAAGGAACTGCTGGATGCCAAATACAAGGCGCTGTCGAGTTCAAGTACCCTCACGGAGAAGTGTCGCGAGAGTCATGTGCTGGATGCCCTCAGAAACAACAAGGACAGTGTGCTGCATATCGCTGACCAGCCACCTTATATTATTAATATACCAGAATGAGTAGGTTTAGTGCAGATAAGGTCATGCCCAGGTACTTCGCCATTGCGGTAGTACTGACGTTCATCGGTTTTGCCGTCATCGGCAAGGCTATGTATATCATGACGGCCAAGAAATCCTACTGGACCCAGGTCGCTTCCCGACTGAAACGCGACAGTGTCAGCGTGAAGCCCAACCGTGGTAATATCCTCAGTTGCGACGGCCAACTCATGGCCAGCAGCATCCCGGAATATAAGGTGTTTGTGGATTTCCAAGCTGGTGCCACCGACTCGATCGGGAACCACAAGCGCGACTCGCTCTGGGCGACGCACATCGACAGTCTGTGCAATGGTCTGAACCAGATCTTCCCGTCGAAGTCGGCTGCGGAGTTCAAGGCCCACCTGATGGAAGGCAAGCACAAGGTCATGAAAAACGGCACAATGGGTGCCCGCCACTGGCCCGTCTGGTCACGACGTATCGATTACAACACTTTCTGCGAAGTGCATAAACTCCCCATCTTCTGTGAGCGTCCCGGTGTGGGAGGCTTCCACTGGGAGGAGTTCAATGCCCGTCGCAAACCCTTTACCTCATTGGCCCGAAGAACCATTGGCGACCTCTACGGCGAGATCGACAGTGCCAAGAACGGTCTCGAACTGGCCTTCGATAAGGAATTGCGAGGTACCAACGGCCTGATGCACCGGCGCAAGGTGCTCAGCAAGTACCTCGATATCCCTGTCTTGTCACCGATCGATGGCTGTGACATTGTGACCACCATCGACGTGAGCATGCAGGACCTGGCCGAACGGGCCCTGATCGAGGAGTTGAAAGACCCGCAGGTCAACGGCGAGATGGGTGTGGCCATCCTGATGGAGGTAAAGACGGGCGACGTGAAGGCGATCGTGAACATGAGTCGTGGGGCCGACGGCGAATACTACGAGATGGTCAACAATGCCATCAGTTTCCGCTGTGAACCAGGTTCCGTGTTCAAGACGGCCTCTTTCCTTGTGGCCCTCGATGATGGCGTGATCGACACCACCATGACCATCAACACGGGCTGTGGTGTGATGGAGATGCACGGCAGGGCGATGAAAGACCACAACTGGCGTCGTGGTGGCTACGGAACCATCAGCGTCCCACGTGCCCTCGAAGTCAGTTCAAACATCGGTGTCAGTTGGATCATCGACAAATACTATGGCAGCAATCCCACGAAATATGTACAGGGACTCTACCGTGTGGGTATCCACGAGGACCTGAAACTGCCCATCATGGGTTACCATCCGCCCTATATCCGTATGCCGGATACGAAGACCCAGGACCGTACCAAATACTGGAGTAAGACCACCCTCCCCTGGATGAGCATCGGTTATGAAACCCAGATTGCGCCCATCAATACCGTCGCTTTCTATAATGCCATTGCCAACAACGGCAAGATGATGCAGCCCCGCTTTGTGAAACAACTGGTCAAGGACGGTCAGGTCGTCAAGGAGTTCGAACCGGTCGTCCTGAAAGAACAGATTGCCAAACCGAAGGCCATCAAGACCATGCAGACCATCTTGGAACATGTGGTCAGTCAGGGTCTCGGTCGTAAGGCCGGCTCCAAGTCATTCAAGGTGGCTGGTAAGACCGGAACGGCACAGGTGGCCGACCAACATGGTAGTTACCACTCAGGCACCACCCGCTACTGGCTGTCGTTTGCCGGCTACTTCCCGGCCGACGATCCCCGATATACCTGTATCGTCTGTATCAAGAAGTCCGGACTACCTGCCTCCGGTGGTGGTATGAGCGGTGTCGTGTTCCACCATATTGCAGAAGGGGTGATGGCCCATAACCTGAAACTCAGTGTGGCCGACGCCCGCGACGAGAAGTCCGTCTTCGTGCCCGATGTCAAGGAGGGAGAGGTGGCAGCAGCCGACTACATCCTCAACAGTCTGCACATCAAGAAAAAGCCGGCATTGTCTGCCAAGAATACCGCTGTCAATATCATCCCCGACCTGACGGGCATGGGTGCCAGGGATGCGGTCTATCAACTGGAGCGACGTGGTGTCAAGGCCATCGTCATAGGTCGTGGAAAAGTCAAGTCTCAAAGCATCTATAGCGGAACGGCCGTCAAACAGGGCATGGCCTGTGAACTCAGACTGGAGTGAGAAGTGAAAAGTGAAAAGTGAGAAGTTATATGAAACTGAACGAACTGCTTAAGAACGTAGAAGTCCTCAACGTGATGGGTGACACGGGAGCCGACATCACGGGTGTGAACATCGACTCACGCCGTATTGAGGCAGGACATCTCTTCGTGGCCGTCGCAGGTACACAGACCGATGGTCACCAGTACATCCCGAAAGCCATTGAGTTGGGGGCGAAGGCCATCCTCTGTGAGAAGATGCCCGAAACAGGCGCACCTGGGGTCACTTACGTCCAGGTGGCATCTACGGAGGATGCGGTGGGTAAGGTTGCCACACAGTTCTATGGCGACCCGTCCAGGAAACTGACGCTGGTCGGTGTCACAGGCACCAACGGCAAGACCACCATCGCCACCTTATTATATAATATGTTCCGCCAGTTCGGACACAAGTGCGGACTGCTCTCCACGGTCTGCAACTATATCGAGGGCGAGGCCATCCCCACCAGTCATACCACCCCTGACCCCATCGAACTCAACCAGTTGCTGGCACAGATGGTGGAGGCGGGCTGCGAATATGCATTCATGGAATGCTCCAGTCATGCCATCGTGCAGAAACGCATCGGTGGTCTGAAGTTCAAGGGAGGCCTCTTCACCAACCTCACCCGCGACCATCTCGACTACCACAAGACCTTCGAGAACTACCGTGATGCCAAGAAGGCCTTCTTCGACGGTCTGGAAAAAGATGCCTTCGCCATCACCAATGCCGACGACAAGAACGGGCTGTTCATGGTACAGAACACGAAGGCACAGGTAAAGACCTACTCCATCCGTACCATGGCCGACTTCAAGGCGAAAATCATCGAATGTCATTTCGAGGGCATGTACCTCGAGATCGACGGTCGGGAGGTAGGTGTTCAGTTCATCGGTAAGTTCAATGTCAGCAACCTGTTGGCGGTCTATGGGGCAGCGGTCATGCTGGGTAAGAAGCCGGAAGATATCCTTGTGGTATTAAGTACCCTCAAGAGTGTCAATGGACGTCTGGAACCCCTCCGCTCTCCCGAAGGCTATACGGCTGTGGTCGATTACGCCCACACCCCCGATGCCCTGGAGAATGTACTGAAGGCCATCCATGAAGTGCTCGACGGAAAGGGAAAGGTCATTACGGTCTGTGGGGCCGGTGGCAACCGCGACAAGGGCAAACGCCCGTTGATGGCTCAGGAGGCTGTCAAACAGAGCGATCGGGTCATCATTACCTCCGACAACCCCCGTTTTGAGGAACCGCAGGACATCATCAACGACATGTTGGCGGGTCTCGATGCCCGTCAGATGAAGAAGGTCATCAGCATCGTTGACCGCAAGGAGGCCATCCGTACGGCTTGTATGATGGCTGAAAAGGGCGATGTGATTCTCATTGCCGGCAAGGGCCATGAGGACTATCAGGAGATCAAGGGTGTAAAACACCACTTCGACGACAAAGAAGTTGTGAGAGAGATTTTTGAAAGTGAATTGTGAAGGTCGCGATTAAGTGAGAGCAGTGCCAAGCTTGCTTGAGCAATGCCGAGCGTGAGCGAGCTCGATGTGAAACATCAAATTGTCTAATTGTAAATTGAAGTTATGTTATTTTATTTCTTTAGATTCTTAGAGCAGTACAATATCCCGGGCGCCCACATGTGGGCCTACATCTCGTTCCGTTCACTGCTGACGCTGATCTTCTCCCTGCTCCTCTCCGCATGGTTTGGTGAGAAGTTCATCAAGTGGATGAAACGTCGGAAGATTTTCGAGACGGAACGTGACCCGGAGATCGATCCCTTCGGCGTGGAGAAGAAGGGTGTGCCCACCATGGGTGGCATCATCATCATTGTCAGCATCCTCATACCGGTCCTTCTCTTCGGACGTATCCGAAACATCTACCTCATCCTGATGATTGTCACCACCCTCTGGCTGGGATTCCTGGGATTCCTCGACGACTACATCAAGATTTTTAAGCGCGACAAAGAGGGACTGAAAGGCAAATATAAGATTGTTGGACAGATCAGCATCGGTTTCATCGTCGGTCTGACCCTCTGGCTCAGTCCGGATGTCGTGGTGCGTGAGAGTATCAACGACCCACAACCGAACCAGGAGATTGTGGTCAAACACAAACAGGAGGCGGTCAAATCACTACAGACCACCATCCCCTTTGTCAAGAACCACAACCTGAACTACTCCGAGGTCCTCGGGTTCCTGGGTAAATACAAGGTGGCTGCCGGTTGGGCGATCTTCGTCCTGATGACCATTCTGGTGGTGACAGCCGTCAGCAACGGAGCCAACCTCAACGATGGTATGGATGGCATGTGTGCCGGCAACTCTGCCATTATCGGTGTGGCCCTGGGCATCCTCGCCTACGTGTCCTCACACATCGGTTATGCCTCCTATTTCGACCTGATGTACATCCCCCATTCCGAGGAACTGGTGGTCTTCCTCTGTGCCTTCGTGGGTGCCATGGTCGGTTTCCTGTGGTACAATGCCTATCCCGCTCAGGTCTTTATGGGCGATACCGGTTCCCTCACCATTGGCGGTATCATCGGTGTCTGTGCGGTCATCATCCACAAGGAACTGTTGCTGCCCATCCTCTGTGGCATCTTCTTCGTGGAGAGTCTCAGTGTCATCATCCAGACACAGTGGTTCAAGATCCAGAAACGCAAGGGTAAGCGGGTCCGCGTGTTCCGGGCCACACCCATCCATGATAATTTCCGCAAACTCGACAAGCAGTTAGATGCCACCAGCACCTATATCTTAAAGGGCTGGCCCCATCGGCCGTTCCATGAGTCGAAGATCACCATCCGCTTCTGGATCACGACCATCATCCTGGCTGCATTGACGATTATTACGTTGAAGATAAGGTAAAGGGAAGTTAAAGGGAAGATAAAGGGAAGTTAAAGGGAAGTTAAAGGGACAAATGTTTTATATAAATATATGAGTAGGATTGTAATTTTAGGGGCAGGTGAGAGCGGTGCAGGTGCAGCCGTTCTGGCTAAGAAAGAAGGCTTCGACGTGTTCGTGTCCGACATGTCCAAGATTGCCGACAAGTACAAGAAGATGCTCGACGACCGTGGTATCGAGTGGGAAGAAGGTCAGCATACGGAAGCGAAGATCCTCAATGCCGATGAGATCATCAAGAGTCCCGGCATCCCCGAGACGGCTCCGATGGTGCTCAAGGCCCAGGAGAAAGGCATCCACATCATCAGTGAGATTGAGTTCGCCGGCCGTTATACCAACTCCAAGATGATCTGCATCACCGGTTCCAACGGCAAGACTACGACCACCTCACTCATCTACCATATCTTCAAGGATGCGGGCTATGATGCCGGACTTGCTGGCAACATCGGTAACTCCCTGGCTCTGCAGGTGGCTGAGGATCCGCACGCATACTATATCATCGAACTCAGTTCGTTCCAACTCGACAACATGTATGATTTCCGGGCCAATATCGCTATCCTGCTGAACATCACCCCCGACCATCTGGACCGTTACGACTTCAAGATGCAGAACTATGTAGATGCCAAGATGCGTATCATCCAGAACCAGACCGACCGTGATGCCTTCATCTACTGGGCCGACGACCCCATCATCAAGGCCGAACTGGAGAAATACGACATCAAGTCCATCCAGTATCCGTTTGCCGAACTGAAGGAGAAAGGCGTCATCGGTTACATCGAGGAGGGCCAGTACAAGATTGAGAAGCCCGAACCTTTCAACATGGAACAGGAGAGCCTCAGTCTGACGGGTAAGCACAACATCTACAACTCCCTCGCTGCCGGTATTGCGGCCGACATTGCCGGTATCAAGAAAGAAGAGATCCGCAAATGCCTAAGCGACTTCCCCGGGGTGGAACACCGCCTGGAGAAGGTCTGCACCGTCCGTGGCGTACAATATATCAACGACTCCAAAGCCACGAATGTCGATGCCTGTTGGTATGCCTTAGAGGCCATGAAGACCAAGGTCATCCTCATCATCGGTGGTAAGGACAAAGGCAACGACTACGGGCCCATCATCCCCCTCGTCAAGGAGAAGTGTTCGGGCATCGTCTATCTCGGGGCCGACAATCAGAAACTGCACGACAACTTCGACAGTCTGGGCATTCCTGTCAGGGACACCCATTCCATGAAGGACTGTGTAGCCGCCTGCTACGAGATGGCCCAACCGGGCGAGACAGTGCTGTTGAGTCCCTGCTGTGCCTCGTTCGACCTCTTCAAGAACATGGAGGACCGTGGTGAGCAATTCAAGACATTGGCAAGAAACTTATGAATATGAAGATAGGAAATCTGTTTAAGGGAGACAGGGTCATTTGGATGGTGATGCTGTTCCTGTGCCTGATCAGCATCGTGGAGGTCTTCTCTGCCTCCAGTACGCTGACCTACAAGAGCCAGGACTATCTGGGACCCATCATCGGACACACCTGGAAAATCCTGGTGGGTGTCGGTGTGGCCATTCTCATCTTAAACATTCCCTGTCGATTCTTCAAACTGGCAACCCCCGGGCTCTTGCTCATCTCCGTCATCATGCTCCTCTGGGTACTGTTCTTCGGGGAGAAGACCAATGATGCCGGCCGCTGGATCAACCTGCTCGGTCTGAAGTTCCAGCCTTCCGAGATTGCCAAGGGGACGATGGTGCTGGTGACAGCCCAGATCCTCAGTGCCATGCAACGGGAGGACGGAGCCGACAAACGGGCCTTCAAATATATCCTCATCATCGTCCTGCCCTTCTGTCTGCTCATCGGACTGGAGAACCTCTCCACGGCAGCCCTTATCCTGGCGGTCATCTTCCTGATGATGTTCATCGGACGGGTGCCCCTCTCGCAGTTGGGTAAGTTCATGGGCGCGGGCGTCATCCTCCTCATCCTGTTCATCGGTTCCATCTATCTGTTGGGCAGTTTCGAGAGCACCGAAGCCGGAGAAACCCAGACGGAGAAGATTGTCAACAACGAGGTCAAGACCGACACGAAGAAGAAGACCTCCTTCCTCCACCGTTTCAGTACCTGGAAGGGACGTATCGACAAACACCTGAACAAGAAAGCCGTGGCACCCGAGGACTACGACCTCGACAAGGATGCCCAGGTGGCCCATGCGAACATCGCCATCGTCGGCAGTAACATCATCGGTAAGGGCCCGGGCAAGTCGGTCGAACGCGACTTCCTCCCGCAGGCCTTCAGCGACTTCATCTATGTCATCATCATCGAGGAACTGGGCATCCTCGGGGCCGCCTTTGTGGCCTTCCTCTATATTGTCCTGCTCTATCGGGCAGCCCGCATCGCCAGTCGCTGTGAAAACAACTTCCCGGCATTCCTGGTCATGGGTCTGGGACTGATGCTGGTCATTCAGGCCACCTTCAATATGATGGTGGCAGTAGGCATCGCACCGGTCACAGGACAGCCCCTGCCGCTCATCTCCCGAGGCGGCACATCGACCATCATCAACTGTGCCTATATCGGGGCCATGTTAAGTATCAGCCGTTCTGCGAAAAAAAGAGGGCAGAATATGCAGATAAACGAAATTTAATTTGTAACTTTGCACACCAATATATATCAAGGTATGGAGAAAGAGTTGAGAGTCATCATCAGCGGAGGCGGTACCGGAGGACATATCTTCCCCGCTGTCAGCATCGCCAACGCCATCAAGGCCTTGCGTCCAGATGCCAAGATTCTGTTTGTCGGGGCCTTGGGACGCATGGAGATGCAACGCGTCCCTGCTGCCGGCTACGAGATCAAGGGCCTCCCCATCCGAGGCTTCCTGCGTCCGCTGTGGAAACCGGGCAATATCGGTGTGGCCTTCGACTACCTCAAGAGTAAGTGGCTCGCCAAGAAGATTCTCAAACAGTTCCGGCCTCAAGTGGCTGTCGGTGTGGGCGGTTATGCCAGCAGTGCAGCCTTAGGGGCAGCCAACAGTCTGGGCATCCCGACCCTGTTGCAGGAACAGAACAGTTATGCCGGCTTGGCCAACAAGACCCTGGCCAGAAAGGCGGCCAAGATCTGTGTGGCCTACGAAGGTATGGAACGTTTCTTCCCTGCAGAGAAACTGATGCTCACGGGCAATCCCGTGCGTCAGGCGCTCTTGGAGACGACTATCACCCGTGAGGATGCCGTACGCAGTCTGGGATTCGACCCTTCCAAAAAGACCATCCTGCTCGTGGGCGGAAGCCTCGGGGCCAGAACGGTCAACGAGAGTGTCCTCCAGCATCTCGACCTCATCAAGGGGAGCGACATCCAGTTCATCTGGCAGACCGGTAAATATTACCATGAGTCCATCAAGCAACAACTGGCGGGTCAGGAGATCCCCAACCTGAAAGTCACCGACTTCATTACCGACATGGGAGCAGCTTATAAGGCAGCCGACTTGGTCATCAGTCGGGCCGGTGCCAGCAGCATCTCCGAATTCTGTCTCATCGGTAAACCGGTGATCCTCGTACCCAGTCCGAATGTGGCGGAAGACCACCAAACGAAGAATGCCCTGGCGCTGGTCAACAAGGGGGCAGCCCTCTACGTCAAGGATGCCGAGGCACCCGCTACCCTCCTGCCACTGGCCATCGAGACGGTTCAGGACGACGACAAACTCAAGTCGCTTAGCGAGAACGTACTCAAACTCGCCCTCCCCGACTCCGCCAACATCATCGCCAACGAAGTAATTAAATTAGCACAATGAACATCAAAGACATAAAGGCAGTCTATTTCGTAGGAGCCGGTGGCATCGGCATGAGCGCCATCGCCCGCTACTTCATCAAGAAAGGACTTGTCGTAGGCGGCTACGACAAGACCCCCTCCGACCTCACCCGCAGGCTGGAAAAAGAAGGTATGCTCATCCATTATGAAGAGAACATCAATGAGATCCCCCATGCCTGCAAGAAGAAGGAGTCCTGTCTCGTCATCTACACCCCGGCCATCCCAGAGAGTCATGAGGAACTCCGCTATTTCCGCGAGAACGGCTTCGAGATCCAGAAACGGGCACAGATACTGGGCACCCTGACCCAGACGCATAAGGGCCTCTGTGTGGCAGGAACCCATGGCAAGACCACCACCTCCACCATGTGTGCCCATATCATGCACCAGAGTCACCTCAACTGTAACGCCTTCCTCGGAGGCATCTCCAAGAACTACGGTACGAACTATATCCTCTCCGACTCCGACTATGTGGTCATCGAGGCCGATGAGTTCGACCGCTCTTTCCACTGGTTGCACCCCTGGATGTCGGTCATCACCTCCACGGATCCTGACCACCTCGACATCTACGGCACCAAAGAGGCCTATCTGGAGAGTTTCCGTCACTATACCGAACTCATCCAGCCGGGAGGTGCCCTCATCATCCATCGCGATCTGGAGATGCAGGAGAACCTTCAGAACGGAGTGCGTCGCTATGACTACAGCCTCAACGAGGGCGACTTCCATGCTGAGAACATCCGCATCGGAAACGGTGAGATCACCTTCGACTTCATCTCCCCCATCGAGTGCGTGCCGAATGTGGAACTGGGCCAGCCCATCCCCATCAATATCGAGAACGGCATTGCCGCCATGGCGATGGCACAACTCAATGGCTGTACGGCCAAGGAACTGAAATACGGCCTGCAGACCTACGGCGGTGTGGATCGTCGTTTCGACTTCAAGATCAAGACCGACCGTCTGGTCTTCCTCAGCGACTATGCCCACCATCCGAAAGAGATCTACCAGAGTGCCAGGAGCATCCGTGAGTTGTACAAGGACAAGCACATCACGGCCATCTTCCAGCCGCACCTCTATACCCGCACCCGCGACTTCTACAAGGAGTTCGCCGAGGCCCTGAGCCTGCTCGATGAGGTCATCCTCACCGAGATCTATCCCGCCCGCGAAGAACCCATCGAGGGCGTCACCTCCCAACTCATCTACGACAACCTCAAAGAGGGTGTGAAGAAGGAGATGATCAGCAAGGACCAGGTGCTCGACTTCGTCAAGACCCACCAGTTTGAAGTACTCATCATCCTCGGTGCCGGCGACCTCGACAACCTCGTCCCCAAAATCACCAAATTGCTAAATAGCAAAATGTAAAAGAATAAATTGTACATTGTAAATTGTCAAATTGTAAATGCTAAAAAAGTCCATCATCATCCTACTGGATATCATCATCGCCGCCTACCTCATACTGGCAGTCACAGCGTTCAACAAGCCCGCTGACAGGGCCGCTGTGTGCTCAGAGGTGAAGATCGACATCGACGACGAGATGCCCGATGGCTTCCTCAATGCAAAAGATATCAAGCAGATGTTGGAGAAACAGCACCTCTACCCACTGGCAAAGTCCATGATGGCCGTCAATGCCCGCGACATCGAGGAAAGCCTCCAGAAGAACCCGTTCGTGCAACAGGCAGAGTGCTACAAGGCCCAGAACGGACTCGTCTGCATCAACCTGAAACAACGCATGCCCATTATGCACGTCATGTCGGCCAAGGGCGACAACTACTATGTCGATATTCATGGCAGCATCCTGCCGGAGACGCGTTTTGCCTCCGACCTGTTGGTGGTGACGGGCGCGATTACCAAGAAATATGCGCAAAAGACGCTCACACCCGTGGTCAACGAGATTGTCAGGGACAAGTTCTGGCAGAGTCAGATCGTCCAGATGAACGTGCTCGACGATGGCTCCATCGAGATTGTCCCCCGTGTCGGCGACCACATCATCTACCTCGGCGCGCCAACCGACATCCGTGAGAAACTGGAGCGCATGCGCAAGTTCTACCTCTACGGCCTCAACCAGGCCGGCTGGAACAAATACGCCTACATCAGCGTAGAGTTCGACAACCAGATAATCTGTAAAAAGAAGTGAAAAGTGAAAAGTGAAAAGTGAGTAATATGGCAAAGGAATTCATCGTAGCAATTGAACTCGGCTCATCCAAGATGACCGGTATCGCGGGGCAGAAGAACCTCGACGGCAGCATCACCGTACTGGCTGTCGTCAAAGAGGCCTCTTCGTCATTCATCCGCAAAGGTGTCGTGTACAACATCGACAAGACCGCACAATGCCTCACCAACATCATCAAGAAACTGGAGAACCAGTTGAAGACTGAGATCACTCAGGTGTATGTCGGTGTAGGCGGACAATCTATTCGCAGCGTCAGGAACGTCATCAGCAAGGACCTGCCCGCAGAGACCATCATCACCCAGGACATGGTCATCGAACTCATGGACGCCAACCGCAACATGAAGTACCAGGATCAGGAGATCCTCGATGCAGCGGTTCAGGAGTACAAGGTCGATGCCCAGTACCAAATCGATCCCGTCGGCATTCAGGCCACCCGTCTGGAGGGTAATTTCCTGAACATCCTCGAACGCAAGGCCTTCTACCGCAACCTCAACAAATGTTTCGAGGTGGCAGGCATCAATGTAGCCGAGATGTACCTGGCACCGTTGGCACTGGCCGACAGCGTCCTCAGCGAGGCAGAAAAGCGCTCTGGCTGTGCCCTTGTCGATCTCGGAGCCGACACCACCACCGTCTCCGTCTATAGCAAGAATATCCTGCGCCATCTGGCTGTCATCCCCCTCGGCACCAACAATATCAGCAAGGATATCGCCACCCTTCAGATGGAAGAGAGCGATGCCGAGAAGATGCTGCTGAAATACGGCTCGGCCTTTACCGACAACAACGATATCGACAACAACCTGAAATATCCCATCGATGCAGAGCGTCAGGTGGAGAGCCGCAAGTTCATTGAAATCGTGGAAGGTCGTCTGGAGGAGATCATCGAAAACGTATGGTACCAGATACCTTCCGACTACTACGACAAACTCCTGGCCGGCATCATCCTGACCGGTGGCGGTTCCAACATGAAGAATATCGAACAGGCCTTTGCCAACCACACCCATGTGGATAAGATCCGCATCGCCAAGTTCGTGACCCATACCGTCACCTCCAACAACGAGGACATCAAGGCCCACGACGGCAAGATGAACACCGTACTCGGTCTGTTGGCCAAGGGCGACATCAATTGTGCCGGCAACACCATCGATCCCAATGGCGACCTCTTTGCCCCACAGAAGAAAGAGCCCGCTGGAGGCATTGCCGGGGATATGCAGTCGCAGACCACCATTCGTGCCCGTCAAGCCAGTGAGATTCCTGCCGGTGTGGTCCGCACGGAGGCTGAGAAACAAAAGGCCGAGGAAGAGCGTCGTCGCCAGTTAGAGGAAGAAGAGCGTCAGCGCCTGGAAGAGGAAGAGGCTGAGCGCAAGCGCATCGCCAAGGAGAAGCGCGAGAACAGCATCTGGAACAAGTTCTTGAAGAAAGCCAAGAAATTCGGAGAAGATATCGTGAGTGAGGAATAAATTGTAAATTGTAAATTGTCAAATTGTAAATGTCTATGGACAATCTCAATATTGAGATCCTCGACTTCGGGACACCCGAGAAGGATCATAGCATCATCAAAGTGATTGGTGTCGGTGGCGGTGGCGGCAACGCTGTCAACCACATGTATCGTGAAGGCATTCACGATGTCACGTTCGTGCTCTGCAACACGGACAATCAAGCCCTCAACGACTCCCCTGTCCCCGTTCATCTCCAACTGGGCAAGGAAGGTCTGGGAGCAGGCAACAAACCCGAGAAAGCCCGTGCAGCGGCTGAAGAGAGCATCGACGATATCCGCGACATGCTCAGCGACGGCACCCGTATGGCCTTTATCACCGCCGGTATGGGTGGTGGCACCGGCACCGGTGCAGCACCGGTCATTGCCCGCGTTTCCAAGGAACTGGGCATCCTGACGGTCGGTATCGTCACCATTCCCTTCCGCTTCGAGGGCGACCGTAAGATCGATCAGGCCCTCGACGGTGTCGAAGAGATGCAGAAGCACGTCGATGCCCTGTTGGTCATCAACAACGAGCGCCTCCGTGAGATCTATCCCGAACTCTCCGTACTCGATGCCTTCGGCAAGGCCGACGACACCCTCTCTGTGGCCGCCAAGTCCATCGCCGAGATCATCACCGTCCACGGCCTCATCAACCTCGACTTCAACGATGTCAAGACCGTCCTGAAGGACGGAGGCGTCGCCATCATGTCCACCGGCTATGGCGAAGGCGAAGGCCGTGTGAAGAAAGCCATCGAGGACGCCCTCAACTCACCGTTGCTCAACGACAACGATATCTTCAACTCCAAGAAGATCCTGCTCTCCATCTCCTTCGCTGGTTCGAAGGACGGTCAGCAGTCGCTGATGATGGAAGAGATGAACGATGTCAACGACTTCATGGCGAAGTTCGGCAACGACTTCGAGATCAAGTGGGGACTCGCCACCGATCCCGAACTCGGCAAGAAGGTGAAGGTCACCATCCTCGCCACCGGCTTCGGCATCGAGAGTGTCGATGGTATGGATGCCCACATGAAGAAACATACGCAGGACGACATCAACCGCATCGCCGAGGAACAGGCCAAGGCCGTAGAGCGTCAGGACCGCCGCAACCGCTACTATGGTGGCGACAGCACCGCCAAGCGCTACAAGCGCCGTCCCAACATCTACCTCTTCCGTTCCGAAGACCTCGACAACGACGATGTCATCTCCGCCGTCGAATCCACGCCTACCTTCAAGCGTACCCGTGAGATCCTCGACAGCATCAACTCCCAGGCCACCGGCGACGAGCCCGAGGAAGCCCCCGTCGCCTCCGCGCCCGATCCTCACGACCCCATCCAAGGCACCATCAAATTCGCCTAAGACACAAAAAAAATAATGTCCCATCACGTAGGGGCAAGCCCCTACGCTAGGTTATGAGCCCCTTCTTGCGTCCCGTTGGTAGCAAGCGAGCAGAGCTCGAGCGACAGGGGCATGATGGGGTGTGTGCACCCCAATTCGTAGGGGTGAACCCCTACGCTGGGTTATTTGACCCCGTTGGGGTCTAAACACTCATCGCGCCAACAGAGAAAAAAAATAAAAATGGTTCACCCGAAGGGCGAAAGCTCTGTGAACCATACCAAAACTTTGACGAAGAGGGTCTTCCCTCGTAGTCCGCTCGGCTTTGCCGCTTCGCTTGTCGAAGAATTACATCCTCTCCATATAGGGAACCGATGGAGTAGCGAGAGCCATCATGCTTGCATGGATGGCCGAGTCACGACAGAGGTCAACCATCGGTCAAGGCTTGGTGAGGGTGGATGCTTTCTTTAGTTCTTTCTTTCGCGCCGAAAGAAAGGACATTCATCAACTTTCGTACCGAAAGAAAGGACAATCTCTGCGCCAGAGAAAAGGACATTATTTGAAAAGAACCCTATTTATCGAGTTTCTCGTAAATAGAATTATTACTCTTATACTCCGGTACGATCTCCTTCATCATCTTCACCGTCGCCATATTATCGAAGTGTCTCGAAATATCGAAGAGTTTCTCGATATCCTTGCACACCTGCTTATAATCATACTGGCGCACCTCCGCGATACGGATCTTGTCATGGAACGTCGGCTTCGTACCCTCCATCTCACTCAGCACCTCCTCGTAGAGCTTCTCACCCTCACGCAGACCCGTAAACTCGATCTTCACGTTCTTGGCCTTTGAGAGGGCAATCATACGCTTGGCGAGGTCAGCGATCTTAACCGGCTTGCCCATATCAAACACGAAGATCTCTCCGCCATTGCCCTTCGTACCGGCCTCCAGCACCAACTGACAAGCCTCCGGTATCAGCATGAAGAACCGGACGATACGCTCATCGGTCACCGTCACCGGTCCGCCGTTCTTGATCTGTTCGCGGAACAAGGGGATCACCGACCCGTTCGAGCCCAGCACATTGCCGAACCTTGTCGTCACAAACTGCGTCACCTTCTGCGAGTTGTTCAGCGACTGCACATAGATCTCGCAGATACGCTTCGAACAACCCATCACGTTCGTCGGGTTCACGGCCTTGTCAGTGGAGATCATCACGAACTTCTTCGCGCCGTATTTCACGCTCAGGTCAGCGATCACCTTCGTACCGTAGATATTGTTCCTCACGGCCTCGCTGGGGTTATCCTCCATCATCGGCACATGCTTATAGGCAGCGGCATGGAACACATAGTCGGGCCGGAACTCCTTGAAGATCTGCTCCATCCTGTATTGGTCCGTGATAGTGGTCACCACCGTCGTGGCCTTCACGCCCGGGAACTCCTTGGCCATCATCAGTCGGATATCATGCTCCGGCGTCTCCGCCTGGTCGATCAACATCAGCGACTCCACCTCGAAGGCAGCCACCTGACGGACGATTTCCGAGCCAATGGAGCCGGCGGCACCGGTGATCAGCACCCGCTTGCCCTTCAGCACCTCGCCCACGGTCTTCAGGTTCACCTTGATCTCCGAACGCGGCAGCAGGTCCTCTACAGAGACCTCCTTCAACTGCATGTCGCTCATGTCGTCATCGTCCATCAACTGTCCGTCCTTCACGTTGGCCTCCTTCACGGCCTGTGCCATGAAGATTTTACAGCCCGCTCCGATGATGATGTCCTGTATCTTCTGGTTGTCACGGAATTCCTCCACTCTCAAGGGCGACACGAGGACCGCATCGATATGTTTCTTATGGATGATACTCTCCAGGTCATCCTCTACATTATACACCGGCTCACCCATCAACTGCATGTGCTTGGCCCGCTTGTCGTGCGAGATAAAGCCACACAACCGATACCTGAGAGGCTTCTGTGAACGGATATTCTTGGCCAGTCCCACGCCCCCCGACAAAGCACCGTAGATCAGCACCCGCAGGGCCTGGTTGTCGCGGAAAGCGATGTCGTAAAGGATCTTCACGAGGATCCGGATGCCCCACATCATCACGGTAGCCATCACGTAGCCGACAACGATGTCCGTCTGTGTAAACGCAGCCAGATCAGACACATCGTATGCCTCCAACAGCCACGACACACACAGGGCGATCACCATATTCAGGAGATTGGCATACGCCACCTTCATCAGATCGACGAACGACGAATAGCGCACCACCCCCGAATAGGTATGGAACACCCTTGCGCCGATGATGCTCAAGGCGGCATACAACAAAGCCGTATAGAGCACATCAAAGCGGTTCTCGAACATCTCTCCAGTCCTATTGAACACCCAATAGGAGAGCAGCATCATGGCGAACACCACGACAACGTCTGCCAACAGCAGGCACCAGTACGGCAGCGCCGACCTACTGAAATACCACTGGATTATTTTCTGTAATGGATTCATACTGTTCACCTTTTGGCTGCAAAATTACAAATTATTTTTTAAAAACCGAGATTTTCCCTAAAAAATCATTCATTTGGCCTCATTCCATGCCCCGTAGGGTGTGGGTGATGGGGTTGTCCCATTGTACGTAGGGGCAAGCCCCTACCCTGGATTATTTACCCCTTTCAGGGGTGCGGGTGAGGGTGGTGGCATACATTCACGTAGGGGTGAACCCCTACCCTAATTTATATGCCCCTTACAGGGGCAGTGGGGTCATGAGTGCCCTACGAACCGTTTGTGATTATGCCCCGTAGGGGCAATATAACCTAGCACAGGGCCTTGGCCCTGTGTATATTTAGAAATTATATACCACCTCCACGGTGTTCCCTGAAACCCCGACATTGAAATGTTCCTTCTTCTGCGGGAACATCTTATCGCTCAGCCACCACGTCAGTTCCGTCGCGCCGACACCAAGAGCAGCGCCAGCCACCACGTCATACCAGTGATGGTGGTCATTCACCACACGTTCCACACCAATAGCCGTCGCAGCGGCATAACCCGCTATGGGAATCCAGATACAATCTTGACGGAACTCCTTATCTATCGACCTGGCTGCCGCAAACGCCATCGATGCATGTCCTGATGGGAACGACTTGTTGTCCGAGTGGTCAGGGCGCTCCTCTTTGATCATCCCCTTCAGAGCCGACTTTGCCCCAAATGCCACAACCACCGAAGCACCCGTATTCACGATGAAGCGAGGCCAGTTATGACCACCTTCCCACTGCACGGCCGTGCGCTTTTCTCCAGGCTTATCCCAAGTGTTCTTCCCTAAGTCATACTGTACACCGACATTGAAATCAAACCAACCGTTGCAACTGATTCCATGACTGGGAGACTTATATTTCTTGTCATGGAAACCACTTGTCATCGCTTGGTAGGCGAAATCAGCAAACAGTTTCACCTTGTCGCTGATGGCGTATGTCTGCTCAGTACCGATACCAATCAATGGACATTCAGCATAACTGGACGAGAAATTGGTGGCAAGTCCCATACGCGGGAATACTATCGCATGCCATTTGCGATTTTGATCATACCCCGCAATGATGTTGTGAAGGTTGAAGAACACATCTGCATAGAGCCCATAGAAGCCCCTTTTGTCCAATGTCCCGTCTGGGTCATCTTCGGGATTAGGCGCAAGGTAGTAAGCATGGTCGTTCCTTACAATGCTGTTCTGCCAGTTCACCCCACCACGTACACCGATCTCTGGCGTAAACCACTTTCCCAAGCCAAGATTCACACCGAGCGTATTGCCATTGGGGAAGACATTGGCAAAATTCGTACCGTATGGATTTTGCAGTGACATGCCGAGGCCTGCCTGTACAAACCAGTTGTCCCAGAAAGAATTGAGCATGACGGCCTTGCTATCATGCTTGACGCTCTCCGACACACGATGGAATGTGTTGTGCTTCGACAACGCCATCTCCACACCGACATTGATTTCGGCATAGCTGTTACCACCGTGATCAGTTCCAGAACTTATACCATTCATGCTCGGAACAAACGTATAGTTCACGTCACCAAACAATTGCCACTTGTCACTCAGTCGATACGTGTTGTGCAGTCCGACACCCAATATCGGTCCACCCTTACCTTCCTTCACATTAATCCATCCGCCCCCACGAGGCGCAAGACTCAGGTTCCATTTCCGATCTGGTTGATAGACACCAAACAGGTTGTGCAAGTTCAGTTCCATATCCCCGCTGAATGTAATGAATCCGCCGTTATCATGACTTCCGCCAGGTTCACCATAAGGATGATACCAAATATTGTGGGTTTCCCTGATGATCACGTTATTCCAGTTGACCTTCACTTTGCCACCGAACACCGGAGAGAACCATTTACCTACAGCAAGACTCACACCAAGCGATTTACCATTAGGAAACACGTCTTTAACAGCATGGTGAACGGGAAACAGTAAGATCATATCAGCGCCTACCTGTCCATACCAATTATCCCAAAAGGAATTTGTGACGACCGCACTGGTATCAATAGTCGCTTCATCCTCTTGGGCAAAACTCACTTCACCCTCTTGGGCAAACGTCGTCGTCACACTCCCCAATAATACCGCCATCATAAATATTTGGCGCACACTCTTTCTTACACCCATTATCGTAATTTCCCAGAAAAAATATTCTTTACCTCTTCATAACTGGCCAGGTTGCCGATGTCGTAGCGGCGACCAGGCATCTCCCAGGCATACACGTTCGTCTGACCACAGAGCCAGGCGATGAAACTGCCCGGGGCATCGGTACCACAACCGCTATCGATGCCCTTCTTGATGAGACGGCTGTCCTCACGGGTATAATAATAAAATGCCGGTACACACCAGTGGCTCTTTGGCTCGGCGGGCTTCTCCTCCATGGAGAGGATCAGGCCGTCTTCTGCGACCTCCGCCACACCGGTCTTGTGGAGACGGGCCTCGTCGGCCTCATAGTAGCGCATGACACAGGTGGCGCGCTTTTCCTTCGCATAGCGAATGAAATCCCCCAGACTGAAGTCCAGGAGGTTGTCACCGGCCATCACCAACAAGTCGCTGTCCAGTTGCAACTGGTCAATGGCAAACTGAATGTCTTTGACGGCTCCGAGACGGGTCTCGTTGCTCGAGGTTCCGTCATCTATAACGGTAATATTGGTTTTCTTTGAGGCCCACTCCTCAAAGATTTTGGCGAATTTGTGATTGCTTATCACAATGTATTCGTCGATCATTCCTGTCTGATCCATGTCGTCGATCAGCCAGTCGAGGATTGGTTTTCCAGAAACTTCTAACAGAGGTTTTGGAAAATTCTCTGTTAAAGGATACAACCGAGTAGCATAGCCCGCTGCTAAAAACAAACACTTCATTTCTATCTGTTATTTAATATAATAATTAATTAAAAAGAACATCGCTCGCCCCGAAGGGGCAAAGGCTCTGCGAGCGATACCAAAACTCTGACGGAGAGGGTTTCCCTCGTAGTCAGTTACATCCTCTCCATATAGGGAGAGGCTTGGAGAGGGTGGATGTCTCTTTTGGTTCGTTTTCTCTGCGCCAGAGAAAATGAATAATCAAAAACTGACCCCATCTGCACTGGTGCAGATAAACACCTCATATTTCCCCTCGAGATGAGGGAAGTCCTTCAGATAGGCTTCCGTCACTTGCTTCGAGATGCTATCCTCGAAGTCAGGATCAATCAACGCCATGCAACAGCCTTTGAAGCCGGCACCGGAGAAGCGGCCGCCGTAGATGCCGTCGGTCTGGGTCATGATCTCATAGAGGCGGATCTGTTCGGGGGCACCGGACTCCCAGTTGTGGATGCTGCTCCAACCGGACTGGAAGGAAAGTTTACCGTAGGTCTCGATATCACCACGTCGCCAGGCCTCGGCGCCTTGTTGGACGCGTTCGAATTCCGTGTACCAGTGCTCACAACGCCTGGCCCACGGTTCGGGCAGGCGGTCCTTGAACTGCTCATAAACCTCGCGAGGGACGTGACGGGCATTCGCCTCATTGAACTTACCATACTCCATACCGGCAAAAGCCTGCAGGGCATAGACCCCCGAACGCAGTTCATCCACACGCATATTGTATTTCGAACCCGCCAGACTATGCTCCAAACCTGAGAAGAAAATGGCAATCTTATAAGGCTTCATGTTCGAGGGTTGTGGAATCAACTCGTAATGGCCATCCAACGTATCCAGATACAGCAGATGATTCCGCTTACTCAGCACCTCACAACTCTGGTCGAGTTTACCGACGCTCACGCCCACATAGTTCAACTCGGCATCGTAGGCCACATCGATGATCTCCTGCTGGCTCAACTTGATCTCGTTCACCTTGCAGAGGGCAGTCAGGAAACTGATGATCACCGCGGCACTGGAGGAGAGACCGCCGATGGGCAGCGAGCCTTCTATCACGCCACAGAGGCCGATATGCAACTGGTGGTGCTTGGACAAACATAAAGTAGCACCCCTCAAATAGTCGGCCCAGTCATTCTGCTTCTGCGCAGGCACAGAGGCGATATGCCACTGGGCGCGCTTGGGAAACTGCAGGGACGCCATCTCCACAACGCCGTTCTGCTTGGGAGCGTAGGCGATATGGATACCCTTGTCAATGGCCAGTCCGGTTATCTTACCCAGATTATGGTCCGAATGGGCGCCTATCGGACAGATACGGTAAGGACAAAAAGCCATGCCCTCCGCATCGCGCCCGTAAATCTGATTAAATCTCTCTTCGCAATGCATACGTTACTGATAGTATTGTTTATACCATTCCGCAAATCTGCGGAGACCCTCTCTCAATGTGATCTTCGGTGTAAAACCGAAATCCCGCTCCAAGGCAGTGGCGTCGGCATACGTCGTAGGCACATCACCCGGTTGCATCGGCACCAGTTTCTTGTGAGCCTCGAAGTCATAGTCTTCGGGGAGGACTCTGGCGCGGACGAGTTCTTCCTGGAGGATATTTACAAAGTCCAGCAGATTCTCCGGTTGGCCACCGCCAATGTTATAGACAGCATAAGGAGGTATCGGAAGACCGTCCTCCCCAATCCTGCGTTCGGGCGCCCCGGCCATGACCCTGACGATTCCCTCCACGATGTCATCCACATAGGTGAAATCGCGACGGCAGTTGCCATAGTTGAAAATCTGGATCGTCTCACCTTTGAGCAACTTATTCGTAAAACCGAAATACGCCATGTCCGGCCGGCCGGCAGGACCATACACCGTAAAGAACCGAAGTCCGGTAGTGGGAATATTGTAGAGTTTGCTATAGCAGTGTGCAAACAACTCGTTGCTCTTCTTCGTAGCGGCATAGAGGCTCACAGGGTTATCTACGCGGTCGTCGGTGCTGAAGGGTACCTTCTTGTTGCCGCCATAGACGCTGGAACTGCTGGCATAGACCAGGTGCTCCACAGGGTGGCGGCGGCAGGCTTCGAGGATGTTATAGAAACCGATCATGTTACTCTGGATATAGGCATCAGGGTTCTCTATGGAATACCTGACGCCAGCCTGCGCAGCAAGGTTCACCATGATCTGCGGTTTGTACGTTTCAAACAACGCATCAATCGTCGCCTTATCCGCAAGATCCCCTTTCACAAAACGCCAGGTGACATTCACATCATCCATCTTACTTCCACCATCTAACATCTTCAGGCGATACTCCTTAAGGCTCACATCATAATAAGCATTCATGTTATCGATACCCACGATGGTCGCCCCATTCAGTTCATTGAACAGTCTCATCACCAGATTACAGCCAATAAACCCTGCTGCACCCGTAACGAGTATTGTCTTATGATTCAGATCAATCTTCTCCATGTTATATCATTTTTTCGCCGCAAAATTACAAAAAAAAATTTAAACCCCGCCATTTCCCCCCCAAAAATCACTCCTCCCCCCTCATTCCCCACCCCCCAGGGGGTCCGGAATGGGTTTATCCCAATGCCCCGTAGGGGCGAGCCCCTACGCTATGTTATATTGCCCTTTTAGGGCATTACGGGGATGGTGGCATCCATTGTACGTAGGGGCAAGCCCCTACGCTATGTTATTCGACCCCGTTGGGGTCATTCGACACCAGATGGTCCGTTGGGATCGGAATGCCCCGTAGGGGCAATATAACCTAGCACAGGGGCTTGTCCCTGTGGCGTATCCGGATACTCATGTTTCACCCGAAGGGCGAAAGCTTTGTGAAACATACTAGAACTTTTGCGGAGGGCGGTCTCTGCCCGTAGCAAATTAAGTCCCTGCCCTGGAGAGGGCTAAGGGATTTAGGGATAAGGTTGAAGCCCCTTCTTATGAAGAAGGGGTTGGGGTTGATGGAGGTTTGCAGGGCACCCTGCATTTTCAAATATTAATTTGAAAACAGATGGAAGAAATCTTTCACTGTTTTCCCAATAGACTTCTTATTATTAATAAAAGCCTCCATGACCTTTACAGTGTGATGGACAGGAACAAGATCATAATCAGCAATAGCAGCCGGTATGAGACAGGACGACTCTGCAGGCACGAGCACTTCGTCACCTGTGGCACGTACACGGACGGTGAACGGTTCCCCAATATTCATAATGATAATGAAAGAATCGTATTTTATCATATTCCTATGAAAAGGCTCATCCGTCTCCACTATCTTGATGCTGAAAAACGGGGTGTTCAGAACCACATTGGCTACGCCTATATTCTCTTCATGCGGTGTCTTATATTCCGGATAGACGGTGTAGTCAATGGCTTTTGCCGCCAGTTCGGTATGCAACTCACGCGGCTTACCATCCAGTCCGG
The DNA here is from genome assembly GCA_905233555.1 of uncultured Prevotella sp. Classification (GTDB taxonomy): domain Bacteria; phylum Bacteroidota; class Bacteroidia; order Bacteroidales; family Bacteroidaceae; genus Prevotella. The sequence goes on from CAJODF010000013.1 coordinate 33,819, forward strand.
GACGATTATAGTCAAAGATGCGATAGGTGACATCCGACGACTGCTGTATCTCGGCAAGTTTGATACCTCCACAGATGGCGTGCACACGACCAGAGGGAAGATAGAACACGTCGCCTTTGTGTACCTCATGTTTTGCGAGGACTTCTATGATGGTGCCATTGGCAACACGTTCCTTATACTGCTCTGGCGTGATCCGTTCCTTAAAACCTGCATAGAGGTATGCGCCTGGTTCAGCATCAAGAATATACCACATCTCAGATTTACCAAACTTATTATGCTCACGCTTGGCCATCTCGTCATCCGGGTGTACTTGTATGGAGAGATCCTGATGGGCATCAATGATCTTTGCGAGAAGCGGTAGTTGGTTATTGTACTTGAGTGCAGTCTGTCGCCCAAGGATTTCTTCCGGCCTGCGCGCTATGACCTCTGTAAGGTTGTAACGTGCCCACGTACCATTCTCCACCTCTGACTCAGAATTAGGTACACCAGACACCGTCCAATCCTCCGTTCCCCATACCAATGTCTTGCGGTTCTGCTTGAAGAGCATCGGATAGAGTTTGTTACGGCTGTCTTCGATAACGCATCCGACAGTCATGATACGACTATCCGTAAGCGCATGCAACTCATGACTGGTGCATTTCTCTACATATACAAAGGTATCCTTGCAACAAGTGGTCTTCTCACCATTAAGGTCAATCTCCAGCTCACCGTCAAGGACATAGAACCCCTCCTGCATATCAGGATGCACATGGGCGGCAGCAATCTCACCTGCCTTGAGTTCTGTTACTGCTATCTGTGTGAGCGAGCAACCAGACTCATTGCTGGAGAGAAGAACACGCTTCTGCCCTACGCCATGTGAAGTGGTAACGGGAACTATGTCTTTAAGATGACGAAACATATAATTAATGCAGTTTTCACCTTCTATTATAATTTCGTTTGCAAAAATAATAATAATTTCTGATATTATCGCAAATCCATCCGCAATTTATTATTTTCCCCCAAAAATTCATTCAGGGCATTACGTGATGGGGTCGTTAATTTTTTGGTATACTTTTACGTTATCATTTACAGGTCTATGAATTACTCAACATGAAAGATGGCCAACATTCAGTCCTTCAGGCATCCAATTGGAACTACCAACACTCCATCCTCTGGACGTTTGTAGGCATACTGACCTACAGCCGTCAGTACCATCAAGAACGACGGTTTCTTCATTTTTGTTGTATCAATCTTATCTTTCAAGTCAATCAAAGCATCCGCACCCTCTTGAATCAAGCTATCACCACCAAGTTTAATCTCTATAAGACCATAACTCCCATTTCTTAGATGCACCACTGTATCACACTCTAGTCCACTCCTATCCCGATAATGATAAACTTTGCCGTGCAAAGTCTCCGCAAAGACCCTCAAATCTCGCACACAAAGAGTTTCGAAGAAAAGACCAAACGTGTTCAGGTCGTTCATTAAATCATTTGGTCCAAGGTCCAAAGCAGCAATTGCTAACGACGGATCCACAAAATAACGGTTATCAGAAGTTCGTATTGCAGTCTTGGAGCGTAGATTCGGATTCCATGCCTCCATATCTTCTATCACAAAGATTTTCTTCAGTGCCTTGATATATGATGCCACAGTTTCGTCGCTCATACCTTCTGGCTCATTCGTTTTCAAATCCTCAACTATTGTAGGAATAGGAGCCATAGATCCCTGCAGACGGGCATAGGAGCGCATCAGCCGTTTGGCTCGCTGTTCATCTCTCGAGACTCCGTCCACTCGCGATATGTCCGAACGGGTAATAGCTTCATAATACTCTTTTACCTGCCCTAAAGCTGCCTTTTGACTTTTCTTATTCATTGCCTTGGGCCAGCCGCCACGACACGTGATAAAAGCAACATCTTCCAATGAAAGATGGCTCTCGCCTTCCACCATTTCTGCATTCTCAAACAGTTTGCCTAGACTCACATCGCCGGTAGATTCTCCTGACTCCCAAAGTGTCATCGGGCGCATCGTCAACCACGCAAAACGACCAGTACCAGTATGGTGAATCTTTGAGTCATCTGCAGGAACAGCCGAACCGGTCAGCATAAATTGACCGTCATCCCTTCGATGATCAACCTCGAAACGAATTGCGTCCCACAATTGCGGAGCTATCTGCCATTCGTCAATCAGTCTTGGGGTTTCACCCCTCAACAACTGCTTGATATTTGTTTCTGCCAACTGAAGGTTCTGAGTCATGCTGTCAGGATCATCCATAT